>JAQXVL010000079.1 GCA_029224905.1 Bacteroidales bacterium | reverse complement strand
CCAACGCATTTACGCCGTTTTTCGAAGGCACTCTCTCTCCGTTGGCACATTCGCCGAACGGATAGTTGCTGCGTTGATTGTTTACATATCCATCAGTCGGATAGAGGTGGAACAGGTCTGAATACATCGGTGATGCATCGTTGAACCAACTCTTCGGGAACGAGTGCTCGCGGTTGTAGCAATCGCCGATTGCGCCGTAATTGCCGCATTTTTCCGTCGTGCTGAATTCTTTTGTAGAATACATATCCCAAATCTTACCGTTATCCTTTAGGTCGGTTGTTTTGAAAGCCGTCCAAAGATTGTTGTAAGAAATGGTCGTGTGCGAACTGATAATCGTACACAACTGCTCAAGAAGAGCCTTGCCGGATTTTCCCTCAGCCGTCGTATAATAGCCTGAAGGAGCGGCTGCCCGGACACCAAATGCCAAGGACAAAGCGAGTAGCGCCGCAAAGATGTTCTTAAAATTTTTCATAGTTGTATGTTTTATGTTAGTTTTTCAGATTCTTGCCGGCGAGCATACCGCAAGCGGCAAATATATCTTCGCCGCGCGAACGACGTATCGTGCAAATCACGCCGTGGCTGTTAAGATAGTCGCGAAAGTCGACCATCCTCTGCTCGTCGGATGTCTTCAAGGCGGCACCGGGAATGGCGTGGAAGCGGATTAGGTTGACACGCGCATCGGTGTTGCGGAGCAAACGTCGCAAGGCTTCGGCATGCTGCAAATCGTCGTTAAGCCCGCTCCACATAATGTATTCCACCGAAAGACGACGCTGATGCGCGAAGTCGTAGTCGGCAAGCAACGCCATAACCTTTGCTATCGGCGACGCCTTCTCGATAGGCATCAGTTGCAGCCGCTCGGCGCTGTAAGGCGAATGGACGCTGATGGCAATGTGCACATCCGTTTGGTCGAGAAGCGTGCGCAACTGCGCTACCCTGCCAATGCTCGACACGGTGATGCGCCGCGGACTCCATGCCAAGCCCCACTTCTCCGTGAGGATGCGGATTGCCTTCATCACCTCCGCAAGGTTGTCGGTAGGCTCGCCCATTCCCATAAACACGAGGTTGGTCAACCGTTCCGACTCGGGAATACTCATTATTTGGTTGATAATCTCGCGGCACGTCAGATTTCCGTGAAAGCCTTGACGACCGGTCATGCAAAACAGGCAATTCATCTTGCAGCCCGCTTGCGACGACACACAAAGCGTTGCGCGCTCCGTCCCGCGACCGTTATCGGGGATGTAGACGCTTTCAATCATCTTGTCGCCGCACGCGCGGAACAAATACTTTGCCGTGCCGTCGACGCTACGCGCCACGTCGCTCGGGTCGTATCTGCCGACGGTGTACGACTTCTTCAGGCGGTCGCGACTCGTCTTCGACAGATTCGTCATAGAGTCGATGTCGGTGACTCGCTTTTCGTAGAGCCACTGTGCCATCTGTCCCGCAGCATATCGCGGCATCGACAGTTCCGCCGCAACCTCTGCAAGTTCTTCGATTGTCATACCCAACAAGGGCGTTAATTCTTCCGTTGCCATTTCTTTCAATCGTGAATTGCAAAAATAGTAAAAATTTATGAGATTCGACAAAGAATTCATTTTTATTTAGAATACCAATGGAAAAAGGTCTGAGCGCTGAGGAATTATAGGATTAAAAAATTACTGAATTAATGGTCAGCACCACTTACCTCTTACCTCTCAAAATAGAAAACAGTCGCTCCCGGAACAAAAAAACGAGAAAAAGTCGTTTTGTTGTTCCGGAAATTACTATATTTGCAACCGAATTGATATTTGCACGAACAATGAAGGCTCTAAAAGACATCGGAACCGTGCCTTTTGACTTAAGCGTGTTGCAGTCGTTCTATCCCAACTGCAAGCACATCACCGACAAGGCAATAAGGCTTGAAAAGGATGGCGAAATCGTACGGCTGAAGAAAGGGCTGTACGTGGCGAATACTGACGACGGCACACTCTCGCGCGAACTGCTGGCAAATCGGCTGTACGGACCTTCGTACGTTTCTATGAGTTGGGCATTGTCGTGGCACGGACTTATACCCGAAAGGGTGTATCTCGTTCAGTCGATGACAACCAAACACTCTCGAAAATTCAGAAACGCTTTCGGGTCATTCCACTATCAGAACTGCCCCGACGCGTATTTCCCTTTAGGCATAACAACCCAAGGCAATGGCAAGATACACTACCTGATTGCCTCACCCGAAAAAGCCCTTTGCGATTACATTTGTTATCACAAAATAACACTCCGATTTATAAAAGAAGTCGGCGAATTTTTGGAAGAAGACCTGCGATTCGACATGGACATAATCCCCGACCTCGACCTCGACTTAATCGGCAAATGCGCCGAAACCTGCAAAAAGCCAAATACACTATTCACACTCCTAAAGTTTTTGAAAAATGAAAGACATATTTGACACAATGCTTTCCGCATACCCTACCGACACTCCGGAAGAACGCAGAAATGCAATATATGAAGTAATGCAACAAATCGTTTTGTGCGGACTACAGCGCGGCGGATTCTTCAAAGAAGCAGCGTTCTATGGAGGCACATGTTTAAGAATATTCCATGGATTGAATCGATTCTCCGAAGATTTGGATTTTTCACTGCTCAAGAAGAATCCTGAATTCAATCTTGAAGCATATTTTCCCGCCATAATCGAAGAATGTAAAATTCTCGGGCGCGACGTTGTAATTACCAAAAAGGATAAACGAAATTTTGGAAAAGTCGAATCCGCTTTTCTCAAAGATAATAAAGAGGTCTACAATCTGTCATTTCAAACAGAGAAGTCGCTTAAAATCAAAATTGAAGTCGACACAATGCCTCCACTTGATTTCGAGACCGAACAAAAGATTCTGCTCTTGCCGCACTCATTCTCCACGCGTTGTTTTTCCCTGCCGGACCTTTATGCGGGGAAAATGCATGCATTAGCTTTTCGGCAATGGAAATCGAGAATAAAAGGTCGCGACTGGTACGACTTTGAATGGTACGTTAGATACAAGGTACCGCTTGATTTTCGCCATCTGCAGATACGAGCAAAAGAATTCAACGACATTAGTCTGACACGCGAACTGTTTTTAGAAAAGCTTCGCGAACGATTTGCAACAGCCGATATAGAAATGGTAAAACAAGACGTACTGCCCTATCTCAGAGATACCTCAGAGCTGGACATTTGGTCGAACGACTATTTTTTACAATTAGCCGACATGATAGTCTTTCAAGAATAAACGAGAGCCCGCATTCGGCGATGCAAATACGGTCACACAAGCGTTTGCTTATCAAGCAATCAAATATGCAAAAAGGCGCATATAGCGCCTTTTTGTCATTTATATAATTATGTTAATGATTTTTATTCAACTCTTGTCCATTCTTCAATAACCGAGTCATAATACTTGTCAATTTCACCTAAATAAGAGCCTTCATATCTTGTTATCATCTTATTTTTAGCAAGTGTTAGAATCGTATAGACTTCAACTTCATCATCTGACCAAACAATAGTCATAATATTATCTTTAACAAAGTAAGTTCCGGTTAAAGAATGATCTCCACTTGCATGATCGATTTCAACGTAAGAACAATTACCATTGCTCTCGAGAGTAAACAGTTGATATCCGGCACTAAAATCTTGCCTCCAAACTCCAACAACAGAAAAATCGGTTTGAGGTTCTTTTTCGTCATCATCTCCGCAAGCGGTTAACGTTAGACTGAGTGTTGTGACGAGCAACAACATCAGATACTTAAAAATTTTATTCATACAGTTTGTTCTGTGTCGCCTCCATTCCCGATTTGACGTTTTTGGGTATTATACAAAAAAGCGTGGAATGATGTTCTTGTTTATCCCTAAGGAGGCATCGCCAAACGCCTAACACGAAACAAACAGTCCACTCCCACGCCGTACCGGATATC
>JAQXVL010000078.1 GCA_029224905.1 Bacteroidales bacterium | reverse complement strand
TCGACGACTTCTATTTCGGCTCTATCAAGGGCGATATGTCGGGTTCGGGCGCAATTACCAACATCAAGTTTAAGAACATTTTCAGCCCGTACAGAGCGGATTCGTCGGTTGCCAACAATATGAACTACGCGGCATGGACTTCCAATCCGGTTAAGCCGATTCACGATATACTATTCTGGAACCTCGCCATCGAAGGCAACCAAATTCTCGACTATCGTACCGGCTATAACACCTACACATCTCAGGTGTGGAACCTCTTCTATGCCGGCGAGCAAATGCCGTGGATAAACACGTCAACGGGGTCGGTTTCGATGTCGACGGAAGCACCTAAGAAGGTAACTTCGCAAGTGAAAATTAATGGCGGCGACCTTTATGGCAATATCTCGTTGAAACTCGAAGGCGCCGATGCCAACCTGTTCTCTATCGACAAAACCACTATAGAGCGTAAGGCGGGCGAAACTACGGTGACCATTACTTATGCACCGACCGAAGAGGGTACGCACACTGCAAATCTCGTCGTTTCGTCGGTAGATATGGCTGCCAAGACCATCACCATCAACGGTACGGCTTCGGCGCCTGCCGCACTCGACGACAACGTGTTGACGATGGCTGAAATGTGGAACTATTCGGCAAATTCAAGCCTCGCTGATTGGATGGACTTCACCAACAAACCTGTCCGCTCGATTGCCAACATCGGCGACCGTCTTTACGTGCTGCAAATAAAGGGCTACGGCGTGCCCGAGGTGGTTATTCTCAACGCTTACGACGGCTCGCAAATCGGAACACTTCCGGTCGACGGCATTTCCGGTGGTGCTTACTGTCTATCGAGCCTGATGGAGTTCGACGGAAAGTTGATTGGTACGAATGCTTGCGAAGTTTCGCATACGTTCAAGGTATATTGTTGGGATAGCGACACAGCTAAGCCTGACGTGTTGCTGCAAGACGCTACTCACGGTTCGGAGATAATGGGCGCTCAAGTCAATGCCTACGGCACATGGGCAAACGGTAAGATTCTTGTTACAAACCAAGGAACAAGCAAAGTGTTTGTCTACACCATCACGAACGGCACAATCAATTCGACGCCGACAGTCATCAACCTCAAAGACAGCGACGGCAATGCGTTCGCCGGCGGTGACGGTCGCGGCTCGGCAGGTGTCATCATGAATGCCGACGGCACTTTCTGGCTCGACAGCTATTCGCAACTTCCTACGCTCTTCAGCGCCGACGGTGTTGCACAAAAGACGATGAATGCCGCAGTGCTCGGCAACAACAACGGCGGTACGTCGATGTCGCTCATCAACTACGGCACGCGCAAATATCTTGCAGCAACGTCTTATCTGAGCAGTAACATCAACGGCGGTTTCGTGCTTGCCGATGTTACCGACGGCATTGCCGAAGCTACTGCCAACCGATTCTTCTATCCGACGGCAGGTCTCGGTCCGGCAGGAAATACACAACGCATCAGCACCGTTGTCGGGAAGGCTACCGACGACTATAAATTCCACGTATGGGTGAGCGTTCAGGGACAAGGCGTAGCATATTATTGCTACGATGGTGCGCGCACCAATGCCGTGCAGATGTTCGACAACGATGCCGTTAAGCTGGTTTACGCCGGCGGCGTGATTTCGGTAGAAGGTGCCGACAGCGCGGTTTTGACGGTCTACAACACAGCCGGCTCGGTAGTTGCATCGACGGCTTCTACCTCGATGCCGACCTCGGCTTTGCTGAAAGGCGTCTATATCGTCAAGGCTGTTACTGACATGGGCAACGTCGTTACTAAAAAGATTGTTGTCAAGTAATAATTAGGGCTTACCGCGAGGTGGCTCTGACATATCTCGGAGGCTGTCGGCTGACAGCCTCCGTTTTTGTTATCGCCCCAAATAGCAAAATAATGTAAACAACATAAAATACTGCGAAATTGTTGCATATTATTAATGAAATTTTATATATTTGTAAAATAATACAAACCTACCTTTATTATTGTAAAACAAATTGAATAGATAACAGAAATGGACAAAAGACTGTTAAATTTGCTTGTGGGGCTAACTGCGTTCTGCTCGAGCGCATTAGCCATCAATACCCTGGGAAATTATGTAAATCCGGTAATTAACGGGTACTTCCCCGACCCGACAGTTATGCGGGCGCAGGACGGGGCATTCTACACCGCATGTACAGCAGGCTTAACGCCTGTCTATAAATCGTACAATTTGTGCGATTGGACTCACGTTGGCAATTGCTTTACGAATGAGACGAAGCCATCGTATGGTGGCATCGGCATCGATGGCGATACTTGGGCTCCCGACCTGAATTACATCAACGGAAAGTATGTGATATACTATAGCGTTGCCAAGGGAGGCATGCTCTGGGATTGCGGTATCGGTGTGGCATGGTCGGAGAATCCGGCAGGTCCGTATCACGATGCAAAACGCTTATTTACCAGTAAGGAAATCAACGTCATAAATAGTATTGACCCTTGCTATTATGAAGATAACGGCAAGAAATACCTCTTCTGGGGAAGCCTTTACGGCATCTATGCCATCGAACTCTCCGACGACGGCTTGAGCATCAAGTCGGGCGCAAAGCCGGTGGCAATTGCCGACACCAATTCCGAAGACCGGAATAACGGTATAGAAGGAACGATGATATACAAGCGCGGCAACTACTACTACCTTATCGGCTCGCAAGGCTGGTGCTGCGGCGGTGCGGAAAGTACATATAAGCTCCGCGTGGCGCGAAGTACAAACGTCTTAGGTCCGTACTACGGCAAAGACGGCAAATCGGCGCTCGACCACGGTTTGACACCGTTCTTGGTTAGCAATTCCGCAGTCGCCGGTCCCGGACACTGCTCGGAGATTATAACCGACGACGAGGGCGTCGATTGGATTCTGTACCACGGCTACGACGTCAACGACGTTGATGTCGGTCGTAAGTGGTATCTCGACAACGAAGAATGGGTCGACCGACGGATGGCCTACCGTCTACAACGGCACACCTTCGACCGGCGAAATTATGAAGCCGTATTTCCGCTCGGCTTACGCTAATATGTACGAGAAATGGAACTTCTCGGAGAAACGCGGCACCAAGACGCAAAAAGGTTGGGATGCTTCGAACGTGCGCAACTTCTCCTACTACGACGGCAAACTCTACTGCGTCTACGGAGGCGGCTCGGCAATCAAGGTCATCAACGCGCAGACCGGCGAAGACCTCGGCAACCTCAACGAAGGAAACATCTGCAGCGGCGGCTTGTTGAAATTTGCCGACGTCAAAGTGTTCAACGGGCATATCTTGGCGTGCAACCTTGCCGCTCCCGGCTCGGAATTCCGCATCTATTGCTGGGACGGTGACAATCAGCAACCGTATCTCTTAATGTCGACAACCGTGACAAGCGAAGTGACTCGCCTGGGCGACTGCATGGAAATCGCTCCCGGCTCGGATTGGTATTCCAACTTGTGGTTCTGCTTTGCCAACCAAAACGGCTCGACGACCAACATTATAGAGTTCTGCCGCGACGCTGCCGGCTGGACAAAATACGTATATCCGGTCACTTCCGACGGCACAACGCAATTCCGTCCCGGCGCACTCGCTCGCGCATATCCCAAAAACGGTACGTGGTGGATTGATGGAACGTCTTGCAAGCCGTCGTACTTTGGTCGCACCAACGGCGTGTTGATACGTCAACTCGACGTGGATATCAGCCCGTACTGGGGTGCGTGCCATCACGAATTCAAATTCCGCGGGCAGAAAATTGCCGCCAACCTCATCTTTAACGCGGGCGTCAGCGGCGACGCCACCTCGAACTTCAAGGGCTGTCGTATGCGCTTGATTAACGACCGTGTGGGCAAGTTCAGCAAAGTATATCCCGTCGGAGAATTTCCGTCCGATGGACTCGGCTCAACCTCACAGAACAAAAATGCAACAGGTGACATAGCCATCAATACCGACGGCGAAAACTACGTCGAGGCTTGGGTGTTCTCCACCGGACACGGCATGGCGCACTACGTGTTCGGCAATCCTCCGGCGAAGAATCCTTCGAAGATTCAGTCGAAACCGGCACAAGGCGCACCCGAACTCTATTTCTGCGGCACAAACTACGACAACTGGAATCACCTTTCGCAGTATCGTCTGACCGGCAGCAACGGCGTCTATTCGGTGCACGTTCCCTACATCGACGGCGAATTTAAGATTCTCAACAGCGACAACAGCGAAGAGTGGTCGTATCCGCGCGGAGCGAATGCAACGTCTAAGATGTCGCTCAACACAACATATTATGTAAGCAACAACATCGGCGGCGGCACAAATGGCTCAAACAACTGCCAATTGGCAAATCCTGCGATGGATTGCACGGTGGTCTATGACCGCAACAAAAACACTATCAAGGTTACCGGTATCAGCGTGCCGGGTATCTACTTGGCGCACTCGTCGTTCACCGGATGGAGCCCTTGTGAGGAAGCCTATCGATTCAGTCACAAGGGTAATGGCATCTATGCGCTGCATCTCGACCAACTCCCGGCAAACGAGTGGTTTAAACTTACTACCGGAGGTTGGAAAGAAGATGGCTGCGCGGCATTCTCGGTCAACAGAGGCGACCTCGAACTCGGCGTGCTTTATTCATGCCCGCGA
>JAQXVL010000077.1 GCA_029224905.1 Bacteroidales bacterium | reverse complement strand
CGTTAGTTGCGGTGAACGTAACATTGGTCAACGCCTTGTCGGCATCAACGAGCAGATAGTCCATCGACATGTATTTCGCTGCCGGAGTGAGTGTCACGGGGAAGTCCTCGGTCGGGAGGTTGGCAAGAGCGTAAGTCACTGAGGTTTCGCCTCCAACGGCGCCGTTCTTGAGGTTGAGCGTAGTGTAGACGTTGTCGACAGTCACTTTGGTTTGCGTAGCCTCGAATCCTGCTTTTTGGGCATCCACAAAGTCTTGCGCACCGATGTTGAGTTGTGCAAACGGACGTTTGAGTTTGATAGTTTTGTTAATGGTACCGTTGACTTGGAGATCGTCTTCGTGAGCAAAGAATGCGTCGAGGTTCTCGAGGTTGGAAGTTACACCTGTGTAGTTGATGTTAACTGTTTGATGATCAGCGTCGAAAGTGTAGGGAGCGTCTTCATTGTCAGCCCAGAATACGAGGTCGTACTTCTTGCCGTTAGCAAGGCGAAGTTTTACCGTAGCGGTAAGACCCGAGAAAGCTACTTTGTCTTCTTTTACGATAAGCGGGGTTGTTTGACCTGCTTCGTAAACAGCATAGGTAAGGTTTGTAGCTGTCGTTCCGTCGCCGAAAGCACGAGTGCCGAGGTCAGCGGGGAGCTGTGTGGTGATTGTTACGAGGCTTTCGCCTTCTACCGGAGCATTGACTGCTTCGTCCGAGCAAGCTGTGAAGAGCATCGCAGATGCACATAGACAGTAAATTAACTTTTTGTTCATAGTCTAAATATTTAAAAATCAATTAATTTCTTTTCGGTTTGTAAGCTTCGCGTATTTTTCGTTCGGCTACCACAAAGGTAATTTAAATAATTATCAAAAGCAAAAATTTTTATGCTATTTTTTTATAAATTTTTTGCCAAAAATCATAGGTTTGCGCGGGCTTGGTTGAGAATGTTTATGAAACTCTCGTCGGCGGCTAATGCATATCGTTCGCCGCTTGCCGATTTGACGAAATAGTTGTAACCGACGAGTACTTTCTTCGTCTCGACGTCGACGATGTCCTGCAGAGCCACTTCGAACACAGGCTCGTTACCTTCCATAAATGCACTAAAGCCACCTGCTAATATTTGTCGGCCTTCGCTGACTTTGAACAGCAACAGGCGGCGATTCGTGATTATGATTGTTCCGAAATTCGCGCCCATGCGACCTAATTTGCTGTTAGCGTTCCAGATAGAGCCGTTTTTGTGGAAAAGCTCGAGTTCGGGTTGGCTGGCTGAAGCGGCATTTGGCGTTGGCGGTGTTTGCGGCGTCGGAGGTGTTTGACATTCGCGGTCGGCGGGTGTGTCGGCTACTTTTGCGCCGCATTCGCAGCAGAAAGCCGCATTCGGTGGTAGAGGTGCGCCGCATTGCGAGCAGAAGAGGGTGACGCTCACTTTCGTGCCGCACACGTGGCAAAACTTTGCGCCTTCAGGCAATTCGGCATTGCAGTTGCTACATTTCATAGTCATTATTATGTATTTTGTTTCCCAAAGTTACGAATTAATAGCCAACTTGCGTAGTTAAATTGTGTTAATTAATAGGGTGGTTTGTAAAATTTGTAGCGTTTATACATATAATTATTATAAAACAATTAGTACATTTGTGCAAATGTTGTAATTTTTAATATTTATATACTGAAATTAATACCAAGATGAAAAAGTTAGGAATTTTCCTGTTATTGTTGACAGTATCGTTCTCGGCGTGGTCGTGGGTTTACCGCGGACAGGGAACGGCGCAAAATCCTTACAAAGTTCAGACCTATGAAGACCTCGTTCACGTAGGCGATTTTCAGAATCAAGAGGGAGTGCATTTTCGAATGACGAACGATATCGTCATTCACGGTCATTTATGGAATCCGATTGGCAACTTTAAAGGCGTGTTCGACGGCGACGGACATCACATCGTCGGCGAGTGGATTACGTCGGGCAATAACGGAGTAGGGCTCTTCAACCGCATCCTGTCGCCGGGTGTGGTAAAGAATCTAACCATCGACCAAGCCGTAATCACCGGCGGCGACTGGTGCGGTGTGCTTGTGTCGACCAACGGAAACTGGCAAGAAAAAGGCGGTACGATTATCAACTGCCACGTCACCAACTCGGCATTGAATGCGCAAGGCTGCGTCGGCGGTATTGCCGGAGTGTCGTCGGGCGTAATCATCGACTGCTCGGTAACCAATACATTAATATGGGGTAAAGACCACACCGGTGGCATTGTCGGACATCAAGAAGTAGGTCCGAGTTACATTGCCGGATGTACGTATATGGGCAACATATATGCAAAGAGCGATTGCGTGGGTGGTATTGTCGGCTATTCCAACACGAAAAAGCCTGACGGCATCCAAGCCGACATCTACAATTGTGCAAGCTACGGTTCTATAAATATCGATGGTTCGAAACTCGGCGGTATAGCCGGCGAGATGACCCAGACAGGCACGTCGATACAAAACTGCTACTGCGAAATGTGGCTCAACGGGCAGAGCGTGAGCGGCGTGCTCGGCGGAACGCAGAATGCATCGGTGGTCAATTGCGTATATGCAGGAACGTATAGTTCAACGTCGACCATTGCAGCCGAAGTTGTCAACGGCACGTTGACCAACCAAACGGCAACGCCGACATTTGTAAGTGCCAATACCAAAGAAATCAAGGTGTCGTGCACCGAAGATACCGAGCAAATCATCGTGCACCGTTCGTATGAGGGCGGGCAAGACATACACTTCTTCAAGGAAGGCAAGCAGTGGACCGGATGCTGGGTCGGCGACTTTAGCGGTGACGTCTATGCAATCGTCAAAGCGCCGGGCAAACTGCCTTCGAAACGGATAAAGACCACAATGGCTACCGTCAGCAAGAATCCTACGTGGAGCTATTCGACGGCATACGTCAACGGCGAAAACTATTCCGACGGCAAGGTGCTTACACACAGCATTCCTTCGGGATATTCCTACTTGGCAGATGCTACACGTAAGTTTAACGTGGCAGTCAACGGACACTATGCGCCGACATATTCCGATAAAAACTTCTGGAATCGCCCGGTCAACTTTTCAATGTTTGAGTTCGAAGACGGTCAGGAAGTGCATATCGAAGTTGCGCGCGACCAGGATTTCACCTCGTTCCGCATTCTTCCGCACGATTCGCAGATTTACGACGTAAAGCGTTTCGGCAACTGCATCAGTTTCAAGACGCGCAAGGCAGACCAGAAGTTGAGCATCGTCTACGATGACGACTACTTCGGCGGCTTCCTCCACCTATTTGCGAGCAGCATCGACCACAGTGACCCGAAACTTGCCACGAGCGGCTACGTCTACGATTCGGCAACGAAGACACACTATTTTGCGAAAGGCTATCATAACCTATATAATAGTTACACCGACGGCTTCTTGCAAATCAAGGAAGACCAAAAGATATACATCGCCTCGGGAGCCGTGCTCAACGGTATCGTCGGCGTTGTCGGCGGTAACGGCGCAAAAATCTACGGTCGCGGCTTGATTGCGACCAATGCGAAAAAGATTTTGTTGGGCGTCGACTGGTCAGGCGGCCGCGTCGATGTTGAGGGCGTCACAGTGCACCCGCATCGTGAGCAGTGCTGGTCGGTGTGTGTCAGCAACTGTACGAACACCCACTTCAAGAACGTCAACATCGTGGCAACCCGGTGCCCGTCGTCCGACGGTCTTGACATCGGCAACACGTCGAACAGCACGTTCGAGAATATGTTTATCCACTCGGGCGACGACGCAATTGCCATCAAAGGTGCTCAATCGGGCGACCCGGCTAAAACAATGCCTAACAAAAATCTCCGATTCCGCTACATCCAAACGTGGAACGACTGTAACAACGGTCTCGGCTTAGGTGCAGAAACAAACTGCTACTACTCCGACATCCGTTTCGACGACTGCTATGTGCTCTTCAACTACGACGACGGTTGGAATCACAACAAACTCAGTGAGCGCGGCGCTATGAACATTTGC
>JAQXVL010000076.1 GCA_029224905.1 Bacteroidales bacterium | reverse complement strand
GCTGTCGCTGGTGCCTACGCCTTTGAGCTCGAAGCTCTGCGAAGCAAACACTTTGCGGTCGATAACGTCGCCGATATAGAGTGTAACGAGCGTTGTTACGGCTGTCTGTTGCGGCGGACCTGCCAATACGTCTTTGAAGTTGTTGTTGAATTTTGCCGTGATGAAGAAACGACTGTTGTCGCTGCCCACCACGCCGCTTGTTGCTGCGGCATTGGTCAGACGTGTAACAATCATATCGCTGACATCTTCGGGCACTTCGTCGCCTTGGAAGACGGGCACTGCCGTGATGTTGATGTCGCATTCTTCTGCCCACGCGCCTACGCTCATGAGCGCGGCTACTGCCAGTACGGCTATTTTATGTAGTTTCATAGTTCTTGCTTTTTTGTGGGGTTATTTTTCGCCGAGGATTATGATGCCATGACCCAAACCGCGTGTGTTGTCTTTCGACACGATTCCGTATGGTTGAGCCTTGAGGAATTTGCGCAACTGGTTGACGAAGCGTTTAGCGTCCATAGCGCGACCGCGTTCGTCGTAGAGCGGGATGCGTACTTGGTTGAATTCGAGGCGTGTAGCCGACGAACTCTTCAGAGAGTAGCGATGTTGAACGGTGTTTTCGTTCATCCAGTCGTCGATGATTTGCGAAAGTTCGTCGCCGTCGTATTCGTCTTCGAACGACAGACCGGAGCCGTTGTCGAACAGGCGTACCGAAACGGAGATTTCGCGACCGTTAGCGAGCAAGTCGTCGAAGTGTGCTTGCAGTTGCGACACGAATTGGTCCATGTTTTCGAGCACGGCTTCTTCGAGGAGCACGGCGGTTTCGGCGGAGATTGACGGTTGTCCGGTGCCGCTGGCATTGGCAATCTGCTTGTTGGTGTAGGCGTCGCGGCCGGTGAGCGTATAGGTCACGCTACGGCGCGGTCCTGTTTGGTTGATTTTCCAGTCGACGTAGACGCGGATGTCCGATTTTGCGGTGTTCATGATGCGGTCATAAGCACTTTCTGCCATCGATGCGCCCGAGGTCGACGATTCAACGAATTCGTCGATTGCCGAGTTTTCGTCGATGCTGCGCGTCATTTCGGCGAGCGATTCGAGGTTCATGCCGCGTTCGGTCATCATTTCACCGATTTTGGCAACTACGTTGTTGATGTCGCGGTCGGTCTGGAAAGCGTCTTCGTAGCGTGGCACGCGTTTCTTGCGGCCTTGTACGTTGACTTCGTCCATATAGTTATGGTCGGTCATCCACACGTCGTGGGGAAAAATCATAATGGTAGGCTTCTTTGCTTGTGCTGATGCACCTACGGGGATAAGAAGCATTAATGCTATTAGCGAAAGTAGGTATTTCATAGTGTTATGGTTTAATAATTCCGTCATCGATTAATCTTTGCTTGAGTTCCGAGCGCTTTACGCGAATTACGGTCGACCAGTTTTCTTGGGCTTTTCCCTTGGCAACAATGCGTGCGCGGCGGTTCTCGTCTTCGAAGGTTGCGTAGGTGGTATATTCACCGCCGTCGGCAAAGAATTTGTTGAAATAGTATTCATACTTAGTCTCTGCGTTGACTTCGTAGATGAGCGGGCGAGCGTTGAATGTGCCTTCGCCTTTCTTGATGCCTTTGAAGATTACGTCGTAGAGAGCGTTTTTGCGAGCTTGTTCGAGGGCGTCGGCTTTGTCTTTGCCTTTACCCCAAGCGCGCACTGTCATCGAGCCGTCGCGTTCGCTGCCCAAGCCGACTGTTTCGAACGAAGCCACCGAACTTGTGCTCGAGATTGTTGTGTTTTTGCGGCACGAGCCAACGGCTACTACCATTGCGCATGCCATAACTATGCTAAAAATCTTTTTCATTGCCTTTTGCTGTTAGAATTCATAACCGATTTTGAGCGATACGCCCGAGAAGAATTTGTCTTCTTTGGTTGGGTTGATAGCGTCGTCTTTCCACATTTTCGTCATCTGACCGAGGTAAGAGATGCCGATGAGGAAGGCAGCACGGGGCTCGCCGATGCGCAGACCGATGGT
>JAQXVL010000075.1 GCA_029224905.1 Bacteroidales bacterium | reverse complement strand
CGCACGCCGCTGATGGCTGTGCGTCGTATGCTCATCGTGCTCGAACGCGGCGCTCAAGCTCAGCTGCTCGTCTGCGACCATACCCAAAACAAAGACGTCGACTACCTGGCAAGCCAAGTCGTCGAAATCATTGCCGGCAGTGGCGCAACGTTCGACTACTACGACATCGAAGATTCGTCGGCAACCACGCGCCGCGTTTCGTCGGTCTACGTCGACCAAGACGACTACTCCAACGTAATGCTCGACGGCATCACGCTTCGCAACGGATTGACCCGCAATAACTACAAAATAGACCTCAACGGCAACGACGCCGAGCTGCACCTGCTCGGAATGGCTATCGCCGATGGCAGTCGACACATCGACAACCATACCGTCGTAAACCACATAGGCAAACGCAGCAAGACCGACGAACTCTTCAAATACGTGCTCGACGACAACGCCATCGGCGCGTTCTCCGGACTCATTCGCGTGGCGCCCGGTGCTGAAAAAACGGCGGCTTACCAAAGCAACAAAAACATCTGCGCTTCGCCGTCGGCTAAGATGCACTCCAAGCCGCAACTCATCATCGACTGCGACGACGTGAAGTGCTCGCACGGCTCGACTATCGGACAAATCGACAAAAATGCGCTGTTCTATATGCGCTCGCGCGGCGTGCCCGAACACGAAGCACGCATTATGCTCATGCAAGCCTTTATGAACGACGTGATTGCAGGTGTGCGCATGGAGTCGCTCAAAGACCGCCTGCGTCACCTCGTCGAAAGCCGATTCGGTTGCAATCAGGCAACATCGTGCGCGGCTTGCCGACAAAATCAATAGAACATAAACTAAAGCCACACAAATGCTCGACATCAACAAAATACGCTCTGAATATCCCATACTCGACCGGAAAATTTTCGACCGACAACTCGTATACCTCGACACTGCCGCCACTTCGCAGACTCCGCAATGCGTCGTCGACAAAATCTGCGACATGTATCACACCAAGAAAGCGAACGTTCACAGAGGCGTACACCAACTGTCGCAAGAAGCCACCGACTGCATGGAAAGCACCCGCGAAAAGGTGCGCAGTTTCCTCAATGCCGACTCCACCGAAGAAATCATCTTCACTCGCGGCACAACCGAAGCAATCAACCTCGTGGCTTCGTCCTACGGCGAAAAACTCTGCAACGGCGACGAGATTATCCTCACCGCTATGGAGCACCATTCCAACATCGTGCCCTGGCAACTGTTGCAGCAGCGTAAGCGTATTCGAATCAACGTCGTGCCTATCAACGAAAAAGGCGAACTCCGCCAAGACATCTACGAAGATATGTTCACCGAAAACACCCGACTCGTAGCCTTCTGCCACGTGTCGAACGTGTTGGGCACCGTCAACCCGGTGAAACAAATGATTGAGATAGCCCGCCGCCACGGCGTGCCCGTCCTCGTCGACGGCGCTCAAGCGGCTCCGCATATCAAAGTCGACGTCAAAGACCTCGACGCCGACTTCTACGTCATGTCGGCTCACAAAATGTATGGCCCCACCGGCGTCGGCGTGCTATATGCCAAGAAAGAATTGCTCGAGCGAATGTCGCCCTACCAAGGCGGCGGCGAGATGATTGGCAACGTCTCGTTCGAGAAAACAACCTTTGCCGCCCTGCCCTATAAGTTCGAAGCCGGAACACCCGACTTTGTCGGTATTGCCGCTTTCGGCGAAGCTATCGACTACATCAACCGCATCGGTCTCGACAACATCGCCGCCCACGAGCATCAACTCCTCGACTACGCCACTCGTCGGCTTATGGAAATCCCCGATATGCGCATTTTCGGCACCGCTGACCGAAAAAGCGGCGTCATCTCGTTCCTCGTCGGCAATATTCACCACTACGATATGGGCATGCTCCTCGACAAGCAAGGCGTTGCCGTCAGAACCGGACACCATTGCGCTGAACCGCTGATGCACACGCTCGGCATCGAAGGCACCGTCAGAGCGTCGTTCGGCGTCTACAATACCCGGGAAGAAATCGACGCCTTCGTCGAAGCCGTAAAACGTGCCGCAGCACTACTCGCTTAGCGCAGGATTTACACTTCGGTGAATTAAACTTACTATTACAGTTGAAGCGAGTTTACTAATTATCAACACATTACATCAAAACGTAGGAGGCTGTCTAACAACCAAAGTTAGACAGCCTCATCAAATCAAAATATTTATATCTTATTGCTATTCAAGCATTTAAACCAAGCCAAAAAGTAGTAATTTTTGCGAGATAGCGCTCCAAATGTGCTGTTTTTATACGACATTTGGAAGCACATCGTTGGCTTCAGGCTTAGCAGCCGCTAATCAGCCACCAAATATAGCCGACGTAGAGCGCTACCATTACCGCGCCCTCAGGACGAGTAATCGTCTTATCTTTGTAGAACCAGCCCGCCGACCAGAACAGCATCGACGACACGACGAGCATCACCATATCGCTCACTCCGATGTTGCCCAACGGCAGCGGACGCACCGTCGCACTGACGCCGAGAACGAGGAAGATGTTGAACAGGTTGCTGCCAATGACGTTTCCGATGGCAATCCCGGGCTTTTTCTTTACAGCGGCTACTACCGACGTTGCCAACTCCGGCAACGACGTTCCGCCGGCAACCAACGTAAGTCCGATTACCGACTCGCTCACGCCCAACGAACGTGCTATGCCGCTTGCTCCGTCGACAAACAGCTGTCCGCCGACTATCAGTCCTGCAAGTCCTAACACGATGAACAGCACCGACTTCCACACGGGCATCAACTTAATTTGCTCCTCGGGCTGCTCGCCGCCACTTTTGGCAATCGAGAAGGTATAACGCATAAAGATGGCAAAAAAGAGCAGCAGCAAAATGCCGTCAGCGCGACCGATTACGTTGTCGGCGCTGCTGTCGAGAAGAACGTCGGAGGCGCATGCCACAAGTGCAAGCGACGAAAGCAACACGAGCGGTATTTCGTTGGTTACAGTGTTTTTTTGCACCTTTATCGGCATCACAACGGCGGTCAGACCTACTATCATCAAGATGTTGAAGACATTGCTACCCACTACATTACCGATAGCCAACTGCGCACAGCCCTTTATCGACGAAACAAGGCTCACCATCAGCTCAGGCGCCGACGTGCCGAATGCCACTATCGTAAGACCGATAACCAGGTCGGAGATGCCGAATCGCTTAGCCACCGACGATGAGCCGTCGGTCAAGCCATTCGCGCCGAGCAAAATAAGCGCCATTCCACCCAAAAGGAAAAGTATATCTAAAAACAATGTCATCTCGTTAGAGTTTTATAACAAAAAAAGTCACCCCGAAACCATCGGAGCGACTTTAATCCTTTTTGTTGTATCGTTGTGTAAAAATTATTTTACAGTGTCAGCAGCAACAGTGTCAGCAGCTACAGTGTCAGCAGCAACTTCTTCAACAACAGTAGTGTCAGCAGCTACAGAGTCAGTAGCAGCAGCTTCTG
>JAQXVL010000074.1 GCA_029224905.1 Bacteroidales bacterium | reverse complement strand
CTTGAGTCTGATACTCTTTATCGCAGTAATTGCGTCGATGACGCAACTCGTGGAGATGGCAGTCGAGAAGTTCTCGCCGAGTCTATACGCTTCGTTGGGTATTTTCTTGCCTCTGATAGCCGTCAACTGTGCGATTCTGGGATGTTCTCTCTTTATGCAGCAGCGCGACCTCGGCTCGGTTGGCACGGCGGCTGTCTACGGTCTCGGCTCAGGCATCGGCTGGCTGTTGGCTATAGTATGCTTGGCGGCAATACGCGAACGCTTGAGCTATTCGAATGTGCCCAAACCCTTGCGTGGCATTGGCATCACGTTTATTATCACCGGGCTTATGGGTATAGCCTTTATGAGTTTTTTAGGCATCAAAATCTAAGAGAATTATGGAAAATAGTCTAACTATAATAGCCGGAACAGCATTGTTCTTTGTTGTTGCAATACTGCTCGTTGTCATTCTGCTGGTGGCGAAGAAATATCTCGTACCTTCGGGGAATGTCAAGATAACGATTAACGAAAAAGACGTGGTCGAGACTCCGTCGGGAGGCACGTTGCTTTCGACGTTGGCTAACGAAAAAGTGTTCCTTCCGTCGGCGTGCGGTGGCGGTGGCAGTTGCGGTCAGTGCCGCGTGCGCGTCACCGAAGGCGGCGGCGAACCTCTGCCTACCGAGAAAGTCCACCTCACACGCAAGGAGATGATGGCAGGCTGGCATCTCGGTTGCCAGGTTAAGGTGAAAAACGATATGCAGATTGCCGTGCCCGAATCGGTTCTCGGCGTGAAAGAGTGGGAGTGCGAAGTGATTTCGAACAAGAACGTCGCTACGTTTATCAAAGAGTTTATCGTGGCACTTCCTCCCGGCGAGCATATGGACTTCGTACCGGGCAGTTATGCGCAAATCAAGATACCGAAGTATGAGATGACCTACGATGGCGACATCGATAAAGCGCTTATCGGCGATGAATATCTTCCCGCGTGGGAGAAGTTCGGGCTGTTTGGCTTGAAATGCAAAAACGACGAAGAAACCATTCGCGCTTACTCGATGGCAAACTATCCCGCCGAGGGCGACCGCATAATGCTTACCGTCCGCATTGCCACTCCGCCGTTTAAGCCGAAACCTCAAGTCGGTTTCCAAGACGTGATGCCGGGCATTGCTTCGTCGTATATCTTCACGCTAAAGCCTGGCGACAAGGTGGTGATGAGCGGTCCTTACGGCGATTTCCACCCGCATTTCGATTCAAAGAAAGAGATGATTTGGGTAGGTGGCGGCGCCGGTATGGCTCCTTTGCGTGCGCAAATTATGCACATGACCAAAACGCTCCGCACCACCGACCGCAAGATGTCGTATTTCTACGGCGCTCGCGCGCTCAACGAAGTGTTCTACCTTGACGACTTCCTTCAACTGGAAAAGGAATTCCCCAACTTCTCGTTCCATTTGGCTCTCGACCGTCCCGACCCGGCAGCCGATGCCGCCGGTGTCAAATATACCCCCGGGTTTATCCATCAGGTGCTTTTCGAAACCTATCTCAAGGACCACGACGCTCCCGAGGATATCGAGTACTACATGTGCGGTCCCGGTCCGATGAGCGCGGCTGTTGTCAAAATGCTCGATTCGCTCGGCGTTGAGCCGGAAAGCATTATGTACGACAACTTCGGCGCATAAAAGCATCGTCAAAACTGAATTATCTTAAAATATTGTAAATATACGCTAAAATTACTGAAACTACTTGCGATTTTGCGAGAAAGTCAGTAATTTTCGTTTTTAAATTAAAACACTATGGAAAAGCAAATCGCACCCTCAGAATTAATAATTAATTCAGACGGCTCAGTATTTCACCTACATGTGAAACCTGAGATGTTGACCGACAACATTATCTTAGTAGGCGACCCTGCTCGCGTTAACCTTGTGGCTTCGTTCTTCGACGAAATTACAGGCGAAGTTAGCAGTCGTGAATTTCATACCATCAGCGGTGTCTATAAAGGCAAGCCAATTATGTGTACGTCGCACGGTATCGGTGCCGACAATATCGACATCGTAGTCAACGAACTCGACGCATTGGCAAATATCGATTTCAATACACGCACAGTGAAGAAAGAATTCCGCCAATTGTCGATGGTACGCATCGGCACATCGGGAAGCATTCAAGAAGACATCCCGGTAGGCGCAATGGTAGTGTCGCGCAAGTCGCTCGGCATCGACGGCGCATTCCATTTCTACAAGGATTCGGAAAAATATCGCGACATCGAGATGGAAAACGCTTTCATCGAGCAATGCAAATGGAAAGAAATTTGGAATCATCCTTATATCGTTGACGCCGACACCGAGTTGGCAGACCGCCTTCAGACGCCGGAAATGTTCAGCGGCGTAACAATCACAGCCAACGGCTTCTACGGTCCGCAAGGCCGTGAATTGCGTCTGCCGATTGCCGACGAGCAATACAAGGACGTGCTTCACGACTTCAACTACAACGGCTTGCGCCTGACTAACTTCGAGATGGAGAGCGCAATGGTTGCCGGCTTGGCTAAGTTGATGGGTCACAAGGCAGTAACTATCTGCTCAATCATCGCCGGTCGTATGGCAGGCAAGGCTAACACCAACTATAAGGGCGGTATCGAAGAACTTATCAAGATTGTTCTCGACAGAATCTAAAACAAGTATTTTAAAATTCATATTATGGCTAACAAACGCGCATTAAAAAAGTATTTCAAGGCAACGGCAGCCGACCTTGCCGGCGAAACCGTTTTCGTGCAACAGTATTTCGAAAACATCAACAACGACGAAGCTGAGGCTATCCTCGACGATGTGCTTGCATTGTTGATGGGTGCTACTCAAAAAGTTACGGTTGCCTACGACAAAAATGTAAAAGAGTCGTTCGGCGGCGACGCTAAAGCGTATCGTGCGGCTAAGGCAAAATACTACAAGCAGTGCTATGGCGTACTCGTCGACGAGTATAACGAAGAGTACGGCAAGTTGCTTAGCCGTTTGAATGCATTGCTGTCGAAAGAACAGCGCGAAGCAAACCGCAAGATGGCTTAAGCCGCTGTCGTGGCGAATTAGATTATGGCTGCCCGGTGCAGTCGCTCTTGTAGGATTAATATGCTATGGTGCCGGCCCGTCGGGGTCGGCATCTATGCAAACCTAAGCATTTCTCAGAATGGGTTTGTAGGGTATGTTTTACAGATAATGGACGAAAGGCGTCAAGTCTTACCTGCTTTATTGCTTCGGCGCACTTTGTTATGTATTTTATCGAATAGGTTTTGTTGTAGCAATACGATATGTATTTTAAATTTTGCAAACACTAACAATGAAAAAACCATTACTTTTGTCGTTAGCACTGGCGGCAGCATTATTCTCTCAGGCAAATGATTACCTGGTTACAAATCGCACAGTCGGTTTTGGCGAAAATTATTATTTCGCCGGAATGAAATTTACGGGAGGTGTCGACATCCTCAATTCGATTACACAGATTCCGAATTACGCAGAGTCGGGCGACAACTTCTGGTTCGAATCAGGAACGTACGAAGGCGACGTGACAATTTCGGCGCCCAACATCACTCTCTACGGCGCAAACACCTACGGCGACAGCCGCACAGGTACTCGCCCCAATGCGGAGAGCCTTATCAAAGGAACTATCACCATCAATGCCGGCGGACTGACCATCAACGGTTTCGCCTTTACCGGCACGTCGTGCATCTACAACAACGTCGCCACATCGGCATCGCCGCTTAACGGGTTTACGTTTATCTACAACAACGTCTACGGCGAAACTTTGACGCGCGAACGCAACACCGGTTTCATTCGCTTCGGTAAGGCTTATCGCGGCACCGATGCCGGAAAGGCGGAAGGTCATCGCCGCTACAACAACATCAACATCAGCCATAACTCATTCTCGGGAAGCGATGCGGCAGCTGCCCATTTCATAGTTCTCGCCGGAGCATATGGCACGACCAATATCGTCGACAATACATTTACCGACGGTGGTACGAGCATGTATATCGTCAACGCTCAAAATACGATAAACATCAAAAACAACTCGTTTAAAAACGTCGGAAAATATACCCGTACCGAAGGCACGACGACCGGCGATTTTTCTATTTTCCTCGAATACTTGGGCTATTCGAACTCAACGACTGTGTATATCCAAAACAACGTGTTCGATGCCTGCAACGGACAGTCGTCGATGTTCGCTCCCATTCGCTTCAGCCAAGGCGATAGTAGTTACAAACTTTCGCCCAAGAGCACTACCATCAAAATGAACTATAATCTCTTCCTCAACAAAACAAGCCCGATAGGGAAAACCAATGCAGGAACCGATTATAACTACATATTCTACGGCAACAACACATATAATGCGCCTGCAGTTGTCGATACGCGTTTCAACCGCTTCTCTAATTCTGAATACTGTATGGGCTTGGTTAAACAACCCAAGGTTGCCGATGGTTCGGAACGATATTTCGCAAGTTCGACCGAGTTGTTCGACTTTGCCTCGAGCAAGGGCACAACGTTAGACTACTACAAAAATGCCGCCGGAGGCGAAATGAAAGACTTCAACATCGCGGCGTCGACTCGCGTGGCTCAAAGTTTCGACATCGACGATACAACCGGAGATATCTACTTCGTTCAGATTTGTCCGAACTCGCAGTCCGGTCTTAACTTGAAATCAACCGAGCCGCTTTGCGTGACTCGCGTCTACAAAAACTCGTCGGGCGGCATCAGCCAACAACGTATGTATCTCGACCATGCCGGACACGGCTCTAACATGGCTGTCTGCAAATACAACGGCACGCTTTATATCATCACCGGAGGTAAAGCCCTCGACGCCAACACGTCGCCTTCCTACGACGGCATCAAGACTCAAGCCATCAGCTTTGTCCCCTTCGTTTCGGGCGCAACTGCCGACTGTAGCAAAGACAGTTTTACTTATGGTGGAAAAACCTATACAATACACTATTTCAAGAACAAATTCAATCGCAACTTCCAGTATCCGACAATCGACCGCGACAATCGCCTCTACTGCGAACGTTCGACCTCAGGCGACGTCTACTACGGCGTGTACGACCTCGACGAAGTGTTCTCGAAATGGTCGGAAGCAAAGCCGCTCAACGTCGTTCAGGTGAAGAAACTTACCAATAAGATGAACTATACCAACGACAATAGTAATATCGACGAACTCGATAAGGGCTTCCAAACTTGGGACCATCAAGGATTTACTATCAGCGGCGACTACATCTACCACTGCGAAGGCGTTGGCAGAAATAACTCGGCGGCGGCTACTAACAACGGTAAGACTATCCCGACTATCATCTTGCACGTGTTCAACTGGAGAACAGGACAATTGGCATATCGTAAACCCGTGATGAAGAGCGAAATCTTGTCGCTCGACGATGGCGAACCCGAAGGAGTGAAAGTGCACCGCGACTCGAAGGGCCGTCCGCACTTGTTGCTCGGTGTGGTTACCGGCGCAAGCGGAAACCGTAAGGCAAACATTTTCCGTTACAGCCTTGACGAAACAAACGGCCTTGCAAGCAAGATTAACAAAACAGTAATTACCCCCTCGGCGACATCGCTGAGCCTCTATTCTGCCGATGGTAATGCCGTAACAAACACATTTACGTTTACCCGCAGCGATTTCTACGGCACACCGCAATTGTGCCTCACCGGCGCCGATGCTCGCCATTTCAGCGTGTCGTGCGACGCCACAAGCTGGTTGACTGCCAAGAATACGGTAACAGTTACTTATAAGCCCGGCATCTACAATGGTAATCATACGGCAAAATTGCGCATCTCGTCGGCTTATGCCAACGATGTAATCGTTACGCTCAACGGTAAAAACGACAACGTATCGGCTGTGCAACTTGTTGATGCCGACGCTGATTTGTTCACTGTCAACGATGGCGAGATTGTGCCTGCCGAGAACGTTCAAATCGAAGTGTTCAACGCAATGGGGCAGCGCGTTAGTGGAAATCTCCGCTCGGGCGTCTATATGGTTCGCGCAACCACAACCAACGGCAAAAGCATTGTCAAGAAAGTAGCTATAAAATAAACAACCTGTATATCAAAACGACAAGCCGTCATCGTCAAATGGCGGCTTGTCGTTGTATTTGAATGGGTCAATTAGTTCGCTTTGCTTATTGAAGCCAATTTATAGGTGTCGATGCTATTGCTTTCGATCAACTTGTTGACGTGTTGCTGATGAATGCCGATGCGGCGAGCAAATTCCGATTTGGAAATGCCGAGTTGCTTGATGCGATTTGCTATCTCGTGCCCGATATGGATTCTTTTGAGTTTCTTTCTTTTGTTTCTTTAGATAGCAAAGGCCACGTCGGGGGACGCAGCCTTTGCATTATGAAGTGTTGGTGTTTCTTTATTTAGTAATTACAACGCCGTCGATGGTCAGTTTGCCGGTAGAGCCGGGAACGAATCGACCGTAAAGGTTGCTGTGAGCTGGAGCGGTTTGGCCTGTTTGAGTGAGTGTGTTGCCGCTTTCGGTGATGTTGTTGATTGTCATTTGACCGACATTAGCCGTACCAACAACTACACCAACGCGCCAGCCACCATCGTCGGTTGATTTGAGGTTACAATCTTGAACTGTGCAATTCTCTACAGTTGAGAATGTAGCAGGGTTATTGCCTGCGTGACCATAAATGCCGCCAACAGAGCCATTGCTTTCAAGTGTACAACCGATAACCGAGCAGTTGGAAATAGTTACATATGTGTCAACAGGACCGTCGTTGGGATTGTTGTAACCTGCAGTCCAACCGATTAAGCCACCAACGCGGCTACCACATGTGCTTGTCAGTGTTGTATTCTTAACGTGGCAGTTCGTCAATTCAATCTTTTCCATAGAGTCGATTGACTCAATGAAGCAACCTGCACCAATAGTATTGCTTGTTGTCATGTTAGAATCGATGATGGTAAGGTCGCGGATGATGATTCCTGAGTGACCTGCGAAACCTCCCGAGAAGAGAGGAGCATTGAGTCCTTTAATGGTGTGGTTGTTACCGTTGATAATGATCTTTTCAGCGCCTTGGTATCCGTTAACTACTACGGGTGTCCAAGATTCGCCATCTGCCAAAACGATGTCGTTTGTAATTTCAACAACATTGCTACCTGCACCGGCTGCGCCGAATGTGTTAAGGATGGTTTTGAGTTCTTCCGCTGTTGCTACGGTAGCCACAGCTGCCGGGCGAACGATGTTTGCTTCGCCTTTGTTGTTCGTGTCGGTTGTGCCATTGCGGCGACCGATAATGCTGTTGGCATTGTATTGTGCGGGTTGTGTATAGTTCTTGTAGTTGTTTTCGTTGTCGACGATTATAGTGACGTTTTCGCCAACAGTACAGTTCGAAACGGTTCCTGCAGCGAAACCAACGATACCGCCAAGGTCGCGATAGCCTTGCACTGTGAGGTTCTTAACCGTACAGCCGTCGATTTTGTCGCTCGAAACGATGTAGCCGGCAATACCGCCCACTTTGTCACCGTTGTCGTAACTGCCGTTGAGCAATTCTGCCTTTGAAGTTACTGTACCGCCGTCGACGTGGCAGTTTTCAATCACAGCACCGTTGGTCGATGAGTAAGCCACGATAGCGCCTGCGTAGTGCGAACTGCGGATGTTTACGTTTTTGAGCGTCACGTTTTTGATGGTACCTGTAGTAGAACCGAAGAGACCTGCAGCAGCGAAGGAGGGAGTGTAGTCGGCTGTTGTGAGGTTGTAGATAGTGTGGTTTTGACCGTCGAATGTACCTTTGAAGGTAGCTGAGGGATAACTTACAACTGTGCCGATAGGAGTAAATGCTACGCCTGCCATGTCGATGTCGGCTGTGAGCACAACGGTTTTGCCTGCAAATGTTTCAGTGTTTGCATTAACTTGTTTGGCAATCCATTGCAAACCTTCGGGAGCGAACACTTCGTAGGTGTCGCCGTTTTGGATGTAGCCGGCAGTCGGGTAAGCATGGCTGTCGGTGAAAGCGGGCTCGATTACGATGTTGAAGTTTGCTGCTTCGGTGAGGATGTTACCGTAGATGTTAGTGCGATAGTTGCGTTGAACGGGCACGTTGCTGTAGTGGCGTGCAATGCTGTGCGAGCCGTTGGTAGCCGTGAAGTCGACGTCAACGAGTTGCTTGTCTTGCGGCACGAGCAGGTAGTTCATAGCCAAGTAGTCGGCAGTAACGCCTTCTACCGGGAATACTTCGCCGTCGGCGGGAACATTTGCCATGTCGTAGGTGACGGTTACGTCGCCATCAACTGCGCCTGTTGCAAGGTTGATTTTGTTAGCAAGGCGGTTTACAACGACTTTTGTTTGTGTTGTTGTAAAACCTGAATTAGTTGCTTCGTTAAAGTCGGTAGCACCGATGTTGAGTTGCGAGAACGGGCGATAGAGTTGAACGGTTTCGTTAATCGTACCCGAAACTGCGAAAGTTTGAGCTTTGAAGAAAGCGTCGCGTGTTTCGTCGCTCGATTTGATGCCTTCGTAGTCGACTGTAACGGTTTGTGTTGCCATGTCGAAATTGTAGCAAGTTGCATCGGGGTCTTGAGCCCAGAAGAGGATGTCGTAAGTCTTGCCGTTTACGAGGCGAAGGTTAACGGTTGTCTTCAACCCGTTGAATTTTGCTGTTCCATCGATGAGTTTCGTGGTCGAGCCTGTTTCATACACTGCGTAAGTCAACTGAGTAGCTGTCTTTCCGTCAGCAAAAGCACGTGTTGCGATGCCTTGCGGAATCTCGGCAGTGAATGTTACTTGACTTTCGCCATCTGTCGTGGCGAGGATTGCTTCGTCTTGGCAACCGGTGAAGATAAAGGCTGCGCCGGCAAGCATTCCAAGTAATAATTTCTTGTTCATAATACGTAATTTAAAGTCTAAATGATTTAATATTGTTTTAATAATTATATCATGGTTTTAATTTCCCACAAATTTAGCGAATATGATTCGGATTTTTACCCGTTACAAAGTTAAAATCTATTAATTGCATTAAAATTTTGAGCCTAAAAACGACAAAAATCCCGACGAAATCGGGATTTTTGACTTATCGATGATATAAAGCGACAAATTGACTATTTGTTCACTTGATACTTGTTCCAACCGTCTTTGAGGAATGCAACGACTTGCTTTGCAGCGGCGATACCTGCGTTGATGTTTGCTTCGGCGGTTTGCGCACCCATTTTCTTGGGGGTGAAGAAAACGCGGTCGGCAAATTCGGCTTTCATCTCGTCGGCGATGTCAGGCTTTACGTCGGCAACGTAGCGCACGTCGGCACGTTTGCGAAGCGCTTCAACGAGGCTCGGTTCGTCGATGATTTCTTTGCGAGCGGTGTTGATAACCACGCCGTTTTCGGGAAGAAGGTCGATGAGGCGTTCGCCGATTGATTTCTTCGTCTCGGCGGTTGCCGGGATGTGGAGCGAAACGTATTGGTTGTTGCTGTAAAGCTCTTCAACGCTGTGCACGGGGCGAATGCCGTCGGCAATCATAGCCTCGTCGGTAACGAACGGGTCGAGCGCCGAAACTTCCATACCGAAACCTTTTGCTATGCGAGCCACGTTGCGACCTACTTGACCGTAAGCGTGAATACCGAGGGTTTTGCCTTTGAGTTCTGTTCCTGCTTTGCCGTTGAAGTTGTTGCGGATGAGCATAACGAGCATACCGAAGACGAGTTCGGCAACTGCGTTTGAGTTCTGTCCGGGGGTGTTCATCACGCAAACGCCGCGTTGTTTAGCGGCTTCGAGGTCGATAGAGTCGACACCGGCACCGGCGCGAACAATCACTTTCAGTTTTTTGGCGGCGTCGAGAATTGTTGTGTCGACGATGTCGCTTCTGACGATGAGACCTTCAACGTCGGCAACTGCTTTGATGAAGTCGTCTTTTGTTCCTTTTTCGAGCAGAACGAGTTCGTGTCCCGCTGCTTCAATCTCTTTGCGGATGCCGTCAACGGCAACTGCTGCAAAGGGTTTTTCGGTAGCAACTAAAATCTTCATATTCGTTTAGATTTTGTTCTCAAATTCTTTCATTACGTTGATTAGAGTTTCTACGCTTTCGAGAGGCATAGCGTTGTAGATAGAAGCGCGGAAACCTCCGACAGAGCGGTGTCCCTTGATGCCGACGATGTTGTTAGCAGTAGCAAATTCGATGAATTGCTTTTCGAGTTCGGCATATTCGGGCTTCATAACGAAGCAAACGTTCATGATAGAGCGGTCTTCGGGCTTAGCTGTGCCGACAAAGATTTTGCTGTTGTCGATAGCGTCGTAGAGTTTTGCCGCTTTGAGTTTGTCGAGTTTCTCCATAGCGTCGACGCCGCCTTGTGCTTTGTACCATTTAAGGGTCTGCAACGCGGAGTAGATGGGGAGGCAGGGAGGCGTGTTGAACATCGAGCCTTTGTCGATGTGAGTGCGATAGTTGAGCATTGTCGGGATTGCACGTTCAACATTGCCGAGAGCCTCGGTCTTGACAATAACGATAGTTACGCCCGAGGGAGCAAGATTCTTTTGCGCACCTGCGTAGATGATGTTATATTTCGACACATCGATTTTGCGTGAGAAGATGTCGGACGACATATCGGCAACCAAAGGAATCGGCGAGTCGGGGTCTTGACGCAACTCCGTTCCGTAGATTGTGTTGTTGGTTGTGATGTGGAAGTAGTCGGCATCAGCGGGAATGGTGTAGTCTTTGGGGACGAATGTGTAGTTAGCATCTTTCGACGAAGCTACAACTTCGACGTCGCCGAAGAGTTTTGCTTCTTTGATGGCTTTGCTTGCCCATACACCTGTGTCGAGATAGGCTGCTTTTTTGTTAAGCAAGTTGAACGGCACCATGCAGAATTGTAGGCTTGCACCGCCGCCGAGGAACAACACTTCGTAGCCTTCGGGGATGTCAAGCAACTCTTTTGTTAAGGCTTGTGCCTCGTCCATCACTGCTTGAAACTCCTTGCTACGGTGCGATATCTCTAAGATGGATAAACCTGTTCCGTTGAAGTCCATTACGGCATCTGCCGTATTCTTGATTGTAAATTCGCTCAGAATAGAAGGTCCGGCGTAAAAGTTCAACTTTTTCATTGGGTTTTCGTTGTTTGTGTTATATTTAGACCACAAAAATAAGGAAAGATTTCTTTATTTCCTAATTTATTGCCAAATATTGTTTGTAAAAGTATGTGAATTTTTTTGATATTTATGCGTCAGCGCATCCCGTTGCTGCCGAATTTTGTGGTTCGGGCTGTCGGAATGCGCTGATTATTAGTTTGATAGGTGTGCTATTTTATGTTTGCATCTTCGAGTCCGAGACCTTTCTTCTTATCGACGATTTTTAGAACAAAACCGAGAATAAGGGCGGCAACTCCGAGCGAAGCGAGCATAACCAACGGCCAAGTGTAGTCGTAGCTTGTTGCGGCTTGTTCGGCAGTGATGGTATGGTTGGCGAGTGCTTCGGTGATTTGCGGGTTGGTTGCGTCGAGCACTTTGCCGATGAGCATCGGGAAGAGCCACAAGCCGATGTTTTGAATCCAGAAGATTAGAGCGTAAGCGCTACCGATAATCTTTGCGTCGACGAGTTTGGGCACGCTGGGCCAAAGCGAAGCGGGCACGAGCGAGAACGATGCGCCGAGGACGAGGATCGTGAGGTAAGCCACAACTACGCCGCCGATTTCAGAGCCTTTGAATTGCGGAAGGATGAATGCGAAGGTGAGGTGGCAAGCAATGAGCAGCAGTGAGCCGATGACGAGCATCGATGCCGCTTTGCCTTTGTGGTCAACGTAGTTGCCGAGAATCGGGGTGATGCCGACTGCCAGCAGCGGGAATACGGCAAACACGGTTTCGGCGCTTTGACGCATATAGCCCATGTAGCAGAACGCTACGAGAGCAACGATGGCTACCGACAGCGAAATCGATTTTGTGGTCTTCGATTTTGCAAAGTTGAACAAGAATGCGCCGGCTGCCACGACGAGCATGATTAAGTATTGTACAACAGTGACTGTCGTGCCTGCCCAGAATGAGCCGGGCTCGACTTCGGTGAACGTCAAGTTGCATTGAAGCATGTTGACTGCATATTTTTGGAAGGGGAAGATTGCCGAATAGTAGAGCACGCAGAGCAGAGCAACGAGCCAGAATCCGCTCGATGTAAGGATTTGCTTAAGGTCGCTAATCTTGAACGGTTCGTCTTTTTCTTCTGCTTCGCCTGTTTGGCTGTCGAGTTTGCGGTCCATGAAGAAGTAGACGATGAACATAATCAAGGCGATAACGAGAAGGACTACGCCGAAAGCCACCGAGCGCGATACGTCGATGTCGCCGCCCATCTTGGCGAATACCGGCGAGAAAATCATACAGGTAGCTACGCCGAGACGTGCAAGGGCCATTTCAGAGCCCATAGCGAGCGCCATTTCTTTGCCTTTGAACCACTTAACGATACCGCGGCTGACGGTAATGCCCGCCATTTCGACACCGCAACCGAAAATCATAAAGCCGATTGCCGAGAGTTTTGCCGATGCCGGCATACCTTCGTAGAAGGGCGCTACTTCGAGTTCGGAAAGTACGGGGATGTAGTTGAGGTTGTTGTCGAACCACACTTTGAGCGAAGTGGCTTCGAAGGCTTCGGTAACGGCGTACCAGTTGATGATAGCGCCGACGAGCATCACTGCACCCGAGAGGATGGCTGTGAAGCGTACGCCGAGTTTATCGAGGATAATTCCGGCGAATATCAAGAAGAATACAAACACGTTGAGGAATGTTTCGGAGCCTTGCATTGTGCCGAATGCGGTAGAGTCCCATCCGCGTGTCGATTGCATTAAGTCTTTAATAGGAGAGAGTATGTCCATAAAGATATACCCGAAAAACATTGCTGCCGCCAGCAATAGTAGTGCGGTCCACCGCCATGCGGGAGAGTCGCTGAGTCTTTTTTGGATTGTTTGATTCATTTTATTATATGTTTTTTTTGTTAATTGTCGTATCAGACTTGCAAAGGTAATTATTTTATGTCAATTATAAGAGCGCGTTCCTTAAATTTTTGGGGTCGTAGAGGTCGTAGCCTTGAGTCGATTTTGATTACTTGCTGAAAGGAGCATCCTCCTGTATGTGACTGAAAGCAAGTGATCAAAAGCGGCCAAGGATACGAGACTCAGGTAACTTCAACGTTCCCTTGAATTTTGAATAGCAAATCATAATTAACACTTTGTTAACATTGTTCTTAAAAAAGATTAAAATAATAACAAAATTAGCAATGGATACTGGTAATTTTAGTTACCTTTGTCCGGATCTTTTTGGCATATTTCGAAACTCGCATCGGTTACAATGCACGCATTGCGCCCGCTGCGACTTTCAAAATCTGCTCAAAAATATCCGCCTCTACGACCCCAAAAATTTAAGGAACGCGCTCT
>JAQXVL010000073.1 GCA_029224905.1 Bacteroidales bacterium | reverse complement strand
ACCCTGTAATTTGTTGATTGTCAGCACGTTGTGTTAAGTGTGTGACGTTCAGACGTAGGGGCGCGGCTTGCTGCGACCTATCAGGCGAGTGAGGTAAACATTGATTCTCTATTAGCAAAAACCGGCATTATTGCCAACTTTTGTCAATAGCGAATATGCGATTATCTATATACCGTTGAAAGTCAATATCTAAGCCATTTGTAGAAATCTTTGAACGACGGTTTTTTGCCGTAGATAAGTATTCCGATGCGGTAGATTTTTGCTGAAACCCAGAGCATTGCGAACACTGTGGCGTAGAGCGTTGCGACGCTGATTGCAATCTGGTAGAACGGTACGCCGAAGGGGATTCGCACCATCATGACAATCGACGACGTAAATGGTATGAACGACGTCCAGAATGCGAGCGGACCCTCGGGATTTTGCGCGCCGTAGAAGCCGGCGTAGAAGGCGAATACCATCACGAGCATTACGGGCATCATAAATTGACCGGAGTCTTGTTGGTCGTTGACGGCAGCGCCGAAGGCGGCGAGCATCGATGCGTAGAGCAGGTATCCGCCGATGAAGTAGAGCACGAAGAGGATGACGATTTCGGCAATCGGGAGCGTTGCGAGTTGGTTGAACAGCTCCATAGCACCGTCGTCGGTAGCGGCTGCAGCGGTAGCAGGGTCGGCGCCGACGTCAATGCCTGTCACGGCGGTGATAATGCCGACAATCGACGAAAGCAGCAGTCCCCAGATTAGCATTTGGAAGAGTCCGACGAGCCCGACGCCGATGATTTTGCCGAAGAGCAATTGCAGCGGCTTGATGCTCGACACCATCACTTCGACGATGCGGTTGGTCTTTTCTTCGATGACGCTTTGCATCACCATAGCGCCGTAGCTGAGCACGAACATGTAGATTAGGAACGTAAGAATCATGCCGACGAGAGTAGCCACGTCGGTTAGCGACTCTTGCTCGCCTTCGTCGGTCCAGCGCACGGTGGCAACGTCGACGGTTTGCTGGATGTCGTCGATGATGTTGTTAAGTTCGGGGATGTTGTAGCGGCGGAATTTCTCTTGACGTACAGCCTCGGTCAACGCGCTGTTGACGTAATCGCGGAGGTCGGATGGCACTTCCTGACGCGAGTAGATTGCTGCTTTTGTGGGATGTTCGACGAGGTCGCCGGTGATGTTGACCACGGCGTAGACGTCGGTGGAGTCGGAGCGCATGTCGGGGGTCATATTTTCGGTTGGCACGAAGAGATATTGCTCGTTGCTCTTGATTGCAGACGAATAGAGTCCCGAGTTGTCGACAACGGCTACGGTGCGCTGTTCGCTGTCTTTGATGAGCGAAAGCAGCAGCGGTAGGAAGATGAGTCCCGCCATGAGGAACGGCATAAGTATTGTCATTATGATGAACGACTTTTTGCGTGCGCGCGTAGCGAATTCGCGTTGCACCACTAACCATATCTTGTTACTCATTGTTTGCAGTGTTTTGAGGTTCTACATTAGTGTTGTTGTCGACAACTTTGAGGAAAATCTCGTTCATCGACGGGATTTGCTCTTGGAACGACTCGATTTCGACTTGTGAGGCGATATGCGTCAGCAGTTGTGAGTTGGTCATGGCGGCATAGGTTTTGCGCAAGCGATATTGAGTGTTGTGTTCGCCGGTCGACGACGAGAGCACTTCGACGCCGTCGAAAGGCGTGAGGATGTGGTCGGAGGTGGTTGTGCGCAGGTCGTAGATGCCGGTGCGGAACTGACGTCGCACGTCGCCAACCGAGCCGTCGAGCACAACGCGTGAATGGTTGATGAGCGCAAAGTCGTCGCAGATTTCTTCGACGGAACTCATGTTGTGGGTCGAAAAAACTATCGTGTGACCTTTTTCTTTGAGGGCGAGAATTTCGCGCTTGAGCAGTTCGGTGTTGACGGGGTCGAAGCCCGAGAACGGTTCGTCGAAGATTAGCAATTGCGGCTCGTGGAGCACGGTGATGACGAATTGCACCTTCTGCTGCATACCTTTCGAAAGTTCTTCGACTTTCTTGTCCCACCAGGGATTTATGTCGAATTTGTCGAACCAGCGGCGGAGGCGTTCTACGGCAGTGCGGCGGTCGAGACCTTTCAGGCGAGCCAGGTAGATGGCTTGTTCGCCGACCTTCATTTTCTTGTAGAGTCCGCGTTCTTCGGGGAGGTAGCCGATGTTGTAGATGTCGTCGGCGGCGAGGGGATGACCGTCGAAAGTCACGGAGCCGCTGTCTGCCATCGTGATTCGGTTGATGATGCGGATGAGCGTAGTCTTTCCGGCGCCGTTAGGACCGAGCAGACCGAACACGCGACCGCGGCGGACGTTGATACTCACTCCGTCGAGGGCTGTATGCTTGGCATAGCGTTTCACTATGTCGCGAGCCTCTAAAAAGTTGGTTGTTTCCATATGGTTCGGGTTGTGTTATAGGTTGTTACACGTCGAAGGTCATCCCTTCGTTGGTTAAATCGGTGTTGGGGAACACGGCGCGCGCTTCGTTGAGCAGTTCGAGTTCCTCGTCGTAGCGCGACGAATAGTGCCCGATGATGAGCCGCCCGACTTCGGCGGTTTTGGCGATTTGCGCGGCGTCGGTGGCTGTGGTGTGGCACGTTTGGCGGGCGCGGTCGGCTTCCGAGGCGGCAAATGTTGCCTCGTGGTAGAGCAAGTCGACGCCCTTGACTCCCGAAGCCACTGCTTTTAGCGGCAGCGTGTCGGAGATGAAAGCATAGGAGCGCGGCGGCTCAGCCTCGGTGGTGAGTCGTTGCCACGGCACGATTGTTCCGTCGGGCTTGACGAAGTCTTCGCCCTGCTTGATGCGGTTGAACATGCACGTCGGCACGCCGTGGAAGTCGGTCATTTCGCGATTGATGTGCGGCAGTCGCGGCTTTTCGCGGAAGACGAATCCGCAGCAAGGCAGGCGGTGGCGCAGCGGCATCGTGTTGACGGCGATTGTGTCGTCTTCGTAGATTACGTTGTTGCCGTAGCTGTACGGGGCAAAGGTAATGTCTTGCGCATGAGTGGAATAGTCGACGAGCGGCTTGAGCACTTGCATACCTTCTTCGGGCAGGTGGATGGTGATTTTGCCGTTGAGTCCCGCCAGCGAGAGTGTCGACAGCAGTCCCGGCAGCCCGAAACAGTGGTCGCCGTGGAGGTGGCTGATGAAGATTCGGCGCAGGCGGCTGAGTTTGATACCGTATTTCATGACTTGTATCTGCGTGCCCTCGCCGCAGTCAATCATAAACAGATTGCCGCGAAAGTCGACGATTTGCGACGTTGGCATATGTCGCGGTGTGGGCTTTGCCGATGCACAACCGAGTATAGTTACTTTGAATGTTTCCATAATCGTCTACAAAGATAACAAAATATTCTTATTCATAGAATTGCGGTTCGCTTGTGAGTGTAATGCGCTCGCCGGTGGCGGGATGAGTGAAGGCGATTCGGCGAGCGTGGAGCATCAGTCGGCATGCCGACGAGGCGTCGTCGCCATAAAGGCGGTCGCCGACGATTGGCGCGTTAAGCCCGTCGGGATGGGCTGCGTGGACGCGGAGTTGATGTGTCCGCCCGGTCCGGGGATTAAGTCTGACGAGGGTTTGATGGTCGCCGAAGTAGCCTTCCACGTGGTAGTCGGTCACCGCTTCGAGTCCGTCGACGATGTCTACTTTTTGATACGGACGGCGGTCGATGTCAGCAATTAGCGGCAGTGAGATTCTTCCGCTTTCAGTCGCGAGACGTCTGCCCACGATTGCTACATATTCTTTTTCGACTTCCCGCAGTTCGAACTGTCGGCGCATTGTTTTGAGCGTTTCCGGGTCTTTTGCCACAATCAGCAGTCCGGAGGTGTCCATGTCGAGACGGTGCGTGGGGTAGGCGTCGCCGTAGCGCTTTCGAGCGATGTCGGCAACGCTTTCGGCGTCGATTCGTCCCGGCACGCTGAGCATCCCCGACGGCTTGTCGACCACCCACAGCCATCGGTCTTCGTAGACCGTCCGGCACTCGCCGACCATCTTGCGTTCGTCGGGATTCGGCTCTACGTCGAGACCTTGAAGCATAAATCCGAGAATGGGCTTGCACTTGTTGCTGCACGACGGGTAGAAACTGCGATGGTGTCGGATGGTGTTAGCCGGCGAGCGTCCCCACCAAAATTCGCCCATAGCAATCGGCAGGAGACGGTTCGCGTAGGCATATTGCAGTAGTCGCGGTGCGGCGCAGTCGCCGGCAGCAGCGGGAGGGAGTTCGCCGTTGTGGTCGCGAAAGATGTCGCAAAGGCTGCGGACGTCGCCGCGTGCGTTGAGCAACTGATACCGGTCGAACAGGCGTTTCTGCAGGTCTATGCTAAGCCGACGGCGCTCTTGCTTGAGCGTGTTGATGCTGCGGTCGATGTCGGCAAGTCGCTCGGCTGCCGAATTGAGTTTTCGGTTGAGGTCGTGTTGCAATCGCTTGAATTCCGCCTTGTCGTGCTGACTTTCGCGAATCAGCGCCTGCTCGTCGCAGTTGCCCGACCGGCGAAGGCGGTCGCGCTCGGCTTTGCGCTCTGCCATTGCGCTGCGGCGCAACCTGATTTCGACGGCGTTATCGAGTTCGATGTCGTCGACTGTCTTTTCGGCTGCACAGCGTTCGGTGGCTATAATGTTGGAAATTTGTGCGTTAAGTTCGCCCAACCGCCGCTCGCCTTCGACGAAAAAGCCGTCTGGCGCGAGTTGGTTGTAGATTGGCGGCACGAAGTAGGGGCGGTCGTGGCTGTGACCTACCACGCCGGAATATGCGGCGACGAAACCGATGCCTTCGTCTGAGCGGACAACGAGCACGCCGAGCATTTTGCCTTCGGCAAGCGCCTCTGCCAAGTCGGTGTCAGCCTCTACGGCGCGGCACAGTTCGTCGGCAGCGCGCACCACTAACGGATGCGGCGCGTAGTTGAACGGGTTGGTGAACCGCTCGGGCAACTCTTCGTCGGCGATGCTGAACGCAAACTTATGAAATCGGTCGGGAGTCATTTCCTTGGAATAAACGAAAAAGGACTGCGCACGTTGGCACAGCCCTTTATGTCGGTTTTGTCGTCAGTCGACGATTGTTAGTTTTCAACAGGCTTTACGTTGATGTAATTTTTGCCTTGTTTTTGAGAGAACTCAACAACACCGTCGATGAGAGCGAACAAAGTGTGGTCCTTACCCATGCCAACGTTTACACCGGCGCGGTGAACTGTGCCGCGTTGACGTTTGATAATGTTACCTGCTTTTGCAAATTGACCACCAAAAATCTTGACGCCCAATCGTTTGCTTTCTGATTCACGTCCGTTCTTAGAACTACCTACACCTTTTTTATGTGCCATTTCTGTAAACTTTTAGTGATTATGCAATAACGTCTTTTACCACAATTTGAGAGAAATATTGGCGATGGCCATTCAAGCGGCGATAGCCTTTGCGGCGTTTCTTCTTGAAAACAATCACCTTTTCACCCTTTACGAGGGGACGTACAACCTCGCAAACAACTTTGGCTCCTTCAACGGTAGGAGCGCCTACTGTAACAGCACCGTCGGCATCAATAAGAAGCACTTTGTCGAAGTCGACAGCATCGCCTTCTTTTACTGCTTCGCCGAGATAGTGAACGAACAATTTTTGGTCTTTTTCTGCCTTGAATTGTTGTCCTTGAATTTCTACAATTGCGTACATTAAAAAACAAATTATAAATTTGTCCGTGAGGCGGACGTCCTGCGACGCCACTTGTCGAGCCTTTCGGGAATAGCGGCACAAAGGTACACACTTTTCCCTACCGCTCCAAATTTTTCGCTAACTTTTTGAAAAATAGTTTTTTCGCAAGCGAAAAGTATCAAAATAGTCGACTTGAGGCGAACAAAAAGCGGTCGGCAAGTGTTTCTACGGTGATGAAGGTTCTGATGTACATACTCGTTGTTGTCGCTACGGCGTTTGTCAGCCTCTCGGTGTTTAGCGAGGTTGCCGACTGCGTCGATGTGTCGCCGCGATACGAAATGACGGCAGACAACAGTTTCGACAAAGCCTTCGACGTCGCAAGTTTCGCCGTCAGCGCCGGTTCGCCGGTGCAGCACTTCAGCGCTACCGCAAAGCGTATGCTCTCGGAATTGGTCGGCAAAATACGTCACGCCTGTGTCGCTCACGCCAGGATGGCTATCGACTGTGCGCACCGAAATGCTATGGTCGACGCCGACGTCAACAGCATTACCTACCGTCCCGGGCGCATTGCCGCAGCAACGCGGCTAAACGTGGTGATTCGCCATCTGATAATTTAGAATTTAGTTTCCGTTTTAACCTGCATTATTCACACTTTTCCTACTGCAAGGGCTAACTGACAACACCTTAGCGCAATGCTCGCTCTTCCTCTTTAAAGGTAGGATTTACTACATTTTGCATCGTCATCGCTGTGCTAACGCTAATGCTAATGCATTGCCGGTTAGCCCTTTCGTGACGGAACAGTGTGAATAATGCAGGTTAGATCACAAACCTCGACGCAGAACGCCTCGAGGCATCCCATTTTATCAACAAATTAACTCATCAACTCAATGGAAACTATTGCTATACTTAACCCGAAAACCATACCGCACATCGAACGACGTGCTAATATCAACGCTATCATACTCAGTGGTTTAATCCTCGCTGCCGGCATCTACTTGGCTTTCTTTGTCAACGTCGGTGTCTCGACATCCAATCTCAACATTGCCCGACTTTTCGGCTCGTGGACGTTGCTCATCGTCGGCTGTGTCTGCCTGTTTACTCGCAGTACGCACTGGGTCTACACACCGTCGGGAAAGACCATTCGCAAAAGCAGTTCGACGGTCTTTGCCAACGATTTCGACGACCTGCGCGTCACGGCGAAACGCTTCGGCGGCATTACGCTTAACATTCCCGGACCTGCAGCTGTCGAGGTGGAATATATCTACACGTCCGACCGCACCTTTGCAGCCTACCAAATCATCCAACCCGGAATGCTTGCCGACGCGATGCTCACCGACGTGGTCTTCCTCGAAGGCGACTACGCCAAGAAATTCATCCGCACGATGAAGAAGAGGTAAGAGAGGAGAGGTAAGTGTGGAGAGGTAAGAGTGGCGGGATGTCTTCGCTTCGCGATAAACGCTCCACGATAAACGCACTTCGGCGTCCCGTCCCTCGTACCTCTTAACTCGTACCTCTTAACTCGTCCCTCTTACCTCTCCACTATTACTGCTTCGTTCCGCATTCGGGGCAGAACTTTGCTTGCGGGAGGAGTGGCGTGCCGCAGTTGGTGCAGAATCGTGCTCCCTGTGCGGGCTGCGGCTGTTGCGGCGCTGCGTATGGTGCTTGGTAGCGAGCGGCGGCGTTGTGTGCCGCCGCTACTTGTTCGGCAATGGCGAGCGCTTTGTCGTCGAGTTTCGCTTGGTTGACCATTCCCCAAATTTGCGTAATGAGCACGGGCCACCATACAAACATCGAGATAATTGTCGGGATGGCTTGCTGTCCGAAGATACCCACCGAGGCGTCGAAGAGAATGTTGTCGCCTTGCGGCATTAGGCTGACCTTCAGCGCGGAACGCATTCCCATAACGGCTTTAAAGATGCCGCCTTTGGTAATCGATATGTCGCAGCCGTCCGACATCAGTTGGCAAAGTTCGACTTCGAATCCTTCGTTGCGAAATTCCGTAGCGATGCGTTCGCCCATCTCCGCAATGAGTCGCGGCGAGGCGTATATTGTCTTTTTAGTGTTGAATGTTCCCATAATGTAGCTAAAATTCTTTAGTGATTTCTTGTATCGAGTTGACGTGGCTTGCGGCGAATAGTACGCTCATTTCGGTCAGAAGTTGCTCGACGAGAGCTTTGTCGCTTTCGCTGAACTCGGCGTCGATTTTCTTAAGCAAGCCGATAACGACTTCTGCTTGCTGTTGAACTTCTTCGGCGGTGATTACGCCGTCTGCCATCATCTTTTTCCACGACGGATGGTTGGCAACAATCTCGTCGATGTTGATTATTCCTTGCTCGTTGAATAACATAAATATACTGATATTAAGAGTTTTAGATAAGTTTATGACCACAGTAGTGGCAGAATTTCCAAGCGGGGTCGACGGCGTTACCACAGTTGGGGCAGTGTCCGGCGGTGCCGGTCGGCTTGATGCCCATCAGGCGCTGATATTGCTCGCTTTTGCCCCATTTGAGGATTTCGCGGACGCGCACGGCGGCGAACGGGTGATTTTGCTGCGCGATGGCGTAGATTTGGAGCGTTTTGTTCCAAAGACCGTCGTTGCGGATTGTGTCATATTGGTCGGCTTGGCGAGCCCATTCTTCGAGGTCGATTTTTTCGGTGATTTCGATAGGACCGCCGCTGAGACGAGCCATTGTCGAAGCAACCACTTCGGGCGAGGTGACGAGGCTGCCGGCGCGGTCGCAGCTGAGTTCGCTCTTGCGCTCCCAGTAGAGGATGGCGAGTTGGATGGGAATCGACAGCAGTCCGAGCACGCCGAGGTTGTCGGCACCGCTGAGGATGTAGCGAGCCAGCGAGTGGTAGAGCACGTGGCGGCAAGCGATGTGGCCGCATTCGTGGGCTATGACGGCGTCGATTTCTTCGTCGTTAAGCAGTTGGAGTAGTCCGGAAGTGACGGTGACGAAAATTTTGGTGTCGCCGAAAGTCCAGGCGTTGGGATAGGGGTCCATCGAAAGGTAGAATTCGGGTTCTTTGATGCCCAGCTTTTCGCAGATTGGCGGCAGTCGGTTGTAGATTTCGGGCAACTGCGTAGGGCTTAAGCGGATGGCTGAAGCCATGTTGATGCCGTATTGCAACTTCTCCAACCCCAAGGCGAGTACTTTCTTGACAAGCGCAGGAAATCCCGGAATACTTTCCAGTTCTCTTAACGCTTTTGCATCTTCGGGATGCATGTATTCGTTCGGTTTTATCATAAAGCTTTTGTTGTTTATGTAGATTTGTTTCTACAAAATTATATAAAAACGCAGGCGATATCAAGTTTTTCCGCTGCGAATTTGTTGAAAAGATAGATGATTACGGATTTTATTTGTATTTTTGTGGCAGTTAAAGGTTTTAGAATAATAGCATTATGAAGAAGATATTGATTTGTACGGTATTGGCAGTAATGGCATTGGGGCTTGGCGGCTGTGTCGAAGACTGGTATCGCCCGGGTTTTATCGGCGAATGGGATTTGATAGAGGCGGGCGGTTTCCCCGTCGACTCGCGCTACGCCGATGCTTACGACTTCTACGACAACGGCACGGGTGTCTACTATTTTGTCGACGATTTCGGTCACTCCTGCCAGGAATGGTTCTCGTGGGATGCTGACGAATATACGATACATATCGATTTTCACAGTCCCTATATGGGCACGATGTTCTGGTATTACGACTACGACCGCTACTATCTCTATCTCTCCGACACGCCCGATATGCATTACTATTACGTCTACGAGCGTCACCGCTAAGATACCCTCTTTTTTGTGTTTTTATGAAGTTATGACGGAATTGTTTACTTGGAAAATGTTTTGTAATAAGTAAATTCACAATACCGGGTTTAACCTCGGAGAGGTTCAACCCGATGAAAATCAGCACAATAGAAAGCGAGCTTCGGAGATGCTCGGTTGTGGTGGTAGATATGTTCTCTACCCACTAACATTCTGATGAGACAGTAAACGAGAGGGTGTATCAAAAACTATTGATACACCCTCTTTTTCGTTTTTATTGATAATGCTTTATCGAATCACGACGCGTTGCATTGTCTTACCCACGGCGATGAGGTAAACGCCGCCTTTGGGAAGTGCAAATGTTTGGCTGCCGTTGACGGTCGTGTTGACGTAGACGATGCCGTCGATGCCGTAGATTTTGACGTCTTGCGGCTGTTGCGCTTCAACCGATACGCCACCGCGGATGGGTGTCACTTTGCAGTCGGCGAAGTTGAGGTCGGCAACCGACGAAGTGCCTACTGTTGCGGTGATGTAGTCGATGTTTGCGCGAGCACCTGCTGTTTGTGCCAAGCGGAAACGTACGGGGCAGTTGACGTTGATGTCGGCGCTGAATTCTTCCCACGTTGTGGTGGTAACTTGTGCCACTCCTGCCGTTGTCCATGTCTGTCCGCCGTCGATTGAGTAGTCGATGTTGATAACGACTGTTGCGTCGCCGTCAGCCCATTTGTGAGCGAAGAACGACAGCGTTTTTGCTCCGTCGACTTTGTCGGATGCCATCGTAATCGAGCTGGTTGCGTCTTTGCCGAGGCGGAGACAGTAGTTGCCTTCGTAGGGCGCGTCTAATGTGGCGCCGTTTGTTGCTGTTGTCGGTTTGTATGTACCGGCGTTGTTGAGCGTCCAAGCGCAAGCCGAACCCGTGTAGTCGGCTTTTGTATAGCTTTCGGTTGTTGTGGTCTCGAAGTCTTCAACGAAGTTGGCGTCTTGGTATACTTGACCTTCTGCGGTGAGCAGGTCGTTGAAGAATTCGCCTGCGGTGACGCGAATCGAGGTGATATATTCGCCGGCTGTTGTGCTGCCGAGGCGTATGTAGAGCGAAGCGTCGGCGGCTGCGGTTACTGAAGTTGCCCAATCGCTATTGTCGGTGCTTACTTCGAATGGTGCGGTTACGGAGAATGTAACATTGCCGGTTACGTTTTCCACTTCGTAGAGCACTTCGGTGCTTGCCGACGGCTGACCGGGCGCTGCGCTGAACACGAGCGCTTCGGGGTCGAATACGTAGGTGATTACGGGATGTGCCGGGTCGGTGGTTACTTCAACGACGTTACTTTGCATAGTCTCTGAGGTGAGGCTGAATGTGTAGTGCGTGTCGGGTTGAAGGTTTTCGACGAGGTGAGTGAGTTCGCCGGCGTCGACGTAGACGGGATAACCGGCAATAGTGCCGTTGTCGTCGGCAACGTCGAGGCGGTATGTGCCGTCGGCAAATTCATCGCCCACGTTCACCCAACGAGCGGTAAACGATGTGTCGCTGACGTTTTCTGCCGGTGCTGCGGGGAGTCCGTCGAGGGCTTCCGAGGTAAGGCGTACACGGCTGACTGCGCTGCCCGAAGAGAGCACGAGTTCGCCTTCGTATTTAGCGGAAACGTCGCCGTGGAATGTTATTTGGATATATGCGTCGGCGTTAGCCACTGTCGAAGCATCGACGCGGAGCGGAGCGGCAGCGCGTTTTGAAGCCGACGAGTTGGTGATGAGTTCTGCCGATGCGGAGAATCCTTCGCCTTCAACGCTTACGTTGATGTCGTCGCTGAGGCTTACGCCCTGTACGGCGATTGTCTTTGTGTTGGTCGATTTGGTTGCAACGGTGCCGAAACTTACGGTAGAGCCGTCGGCAGGCGACGAGATGGCTGTGGCTGCGGCTGCCGATTCCGACCAGTTGGTCGTTTTGAGGCTACCCCAGATGTAGTCGGCAAGTTCGGGGTGGTCGATGAACGGGTTACGGTTTTTCTGCTTTGCATAGACTGCTTCGTTGCGGTCTACTTCTTTCTGGCTGACGGGGTCGAGTGCGTTCCACTTCAGGAGCATCGATTGTGCCCACGAGGAGAATGCCGGATAGGCGTTGCCGGCGAGCATGTCGCTCGACCATCCCGACACCTTATTATTATAGGCGGTTACCATATAGAAGTAAGAGCGTGCAAAGTCACCTTTATATTCGTCGTCGGGTTCCCAGACGGTGCCGGTGTAGCCCGAGTAGGTCGATTTGCCGAGTTTGCCGAGGGGCTTAACGGTGCCCGACGATGCTACGTAGGTTCCCGACGAGCATTCGCCGAAGGGATAGTTGGCGCGTTGGTTGTTGACGAAACCGTCGGTCGGGTAGATGTGGAAGAGGTCGGTGTACATCGGTGTTGCGTCGCTGAACCAACTCTTCGGGAAGGAGTGTTCGCGGTTGTAGCAGTCGCCGATTTTCGAGTATGAGCCGCATTGGTTGGTTGAGTAGGTAAATTCTTTTGTCGAATAAACGTCCCAAATCTTGCCGTTGCTCTTTGTGTCGGTGTCTTTGAACGCCGTCCAAAGGTTTGCGTAGCTTACTGCTGTATGTGATGTGATTTTGTTGTAGAGAGCCGTCAAAAGCGCTTGTCCGCACTTGCCGACTGCTGTCGAGTAGTAACCCGAAGGTATGCTGCCGCCGGTTACGCCCGACGCTGTAGAGCCGCCGCTTGAGCTACCGCTGTCGCCGCTCGAACTGCCGCTATCGCTGCTGCTGCCGCTGCTCGACGATGATGACGAACTCGACACTTTTGCCGTGAGCGACACTTGGCGCGTTACGCTGCCCGACACAAGTTTGAGCGTGCCTGTGTAGGTGCCTGCGCTTGCCGATTTGAAGTTGATTTGCAGTTGCGCGCCGGTGCTTGAGTTGACCTTCGATGCGCTGAGGCTGGTGGAGCCGGCGGTAAAGCCTGTGCCCGTGACTGTTACGGTTGTCGATTCGGTGAAGCCAGTACCTTTAACTACTACGGTGTTGGTCGTGGTTTTGCTTGCCGTGCATGTGCCGAAGTCGATTGTCGAACCGCTTGCCGGCGAAGATAATACCGCCGACGAGGTCGATGACGATGAGCCGCTCGACGACGAAGAGGCTGCCGTGGCTTTGAGGTTTACCTTTATGGTCGTGCTGCCGTTGGTGAGCGTCAGCGTTCCGGTGTAGGAGCCGGCAGTTGCCGACTTGAAGTTTACTTGCAGTTGCGCGCCGCTGGTCGAGTTGACTTTCGACGCACTGAGGCTGGTCGAGCCTGCGGTAAATCCGGTGCCGCTAACGGCTACCGACGTTGCCGACGTTAGTCCTGTGCCTTTCACAACGACTGTCATGGTCTTCGTTGTGCTCAGTTCGGTCGAGCCGAAGTCGACTGTCGAGCCGTTGGTCGGCGAGGAAATTGCCGACGTTGTGGTGCTCGTCGACGATGCTATTGTTGCTTTGAGTGTAACCTTAACTGTCTTGCTGCCGTTGGTGAGCGAAAGGTAGCCGGTGTAAGAACCTGCCGAGGTCGATTTGAACGTAACCTGCAAGGTCGCGCCGTCGGTAGAGTTAACCTTCGATGCGCTGAGGCTGGTGGAATTTACCGAAAAGCCTGTGCCTGAGATGGCTACCGACGTTGCCGACGTAAGTCCGGTGCCTTTGACAACAATCGATTTTGTAACCGATGTGCTTGCCGTTGTAGTGCCGAAATCGACTGTCGAGCCGTTTGTAGGCGACGTAATCGACGCTGTCGTTGTCGACGTCGATGCGCTGTAGTCGGTAATCGATACGTTGTCGATGAGCAAACGCTTTCCGGCAGATTGCTGGAAGCGAACGCGCACGCTACCACTTGCGTTGACGGTGAATGAGTATTTAGAGTAAGTTGTTGCCGAGAGCGTTACCGAGCCGGCGTTTTTCCATGTAGAACCGCTGTCGAGCGAATACTGAACGAGCACGGTGCCTCCTTCGGTTGCCGACCAAGCGCGTCCGTAGAATGAGATTGTTCCGCAGCCGCCTGACTTGTTAGATGCCAGCGTTGCCGAACTTGAGGCTGTGTTGCCAAAACGCATTGAACGTGTTCCTGCATAACAATTGGAGGTATCGGTCCACACACCTGCATCTACCATATTCCACGTGCAAGCGTCGCCAACGTACGAACCATCGGCGTACGAGCCCTTTACATTTGCTTCAAACCCCTCGCTTAGCGTCGCCGCCGAGACGGAGGTTGACATGGTATTCACGGCAACAAAAGCTATTGCAGCCATGACCAATTTTAAGATTTTACTCATAGTATAAAGGTTTTATTTATTTTCAGTTTATCCGGTTTGCTCAATTTGCCGCTTTTTCGTATAGGGGGCAATAGGTTGCAAATTTAAGTGCAAAAATGCTAATTACCAAAAAAATAAAAGGAAGAATTACTGATTATTTTAAAAAGTTTAACAAAATATCGTAACTTTGTACTCATTAAAAAGGTCTTGATATGGAAACCGAAAGAATCTTATTACGGCCGTGGCGTGACGACGATGCCCCGGTGCTTTATCGATTTGCCTCCGACCCCGACGTTGGGCCGCGTGCCGGCTGGGCTGCGCACACGTCGGTCGACGAAAGTCGTGAGGTGATACGCACGGTGTTTATGAATCCGACGACGTGGGCTATTGTCCTGAAATCTAACAATTTGCCGATTGGAGCTATGGGCTACGGGTCGTCGTGCGACTGCGGACTTCCCGCCTTCGACGGTGAGCCAACCGTAGGCTACTGGGTGGCAAAACCCTATTGGGGACTTGGTATCTGCACCGAGGCGCTGCGCTTGATGATTGACCACGTCAGGCGCACAACCGACATACGGTCGTTCGTCAGCGGACATTTCGTCGACAATCCCGCGTCGGGTAGGGTGATGGAGAAATGCGGCTTCGTGCCGACCGGCGACATTTGCACCTCGCCGACCCTCGCCATCGGCTCCGACCGCCCGATTCGCGTGCTCCGACTATGGCTGTAAGAATAGGTTATAAGGTTAAAAGGTTATTCGGCATCTGACGATGCGGTTAATCGGCGCTATCGCGCGTGGAATAGCCGGATGACGTCATCTGTAGGGTCGCGCCTTGGTGCGACCGAGTAGGCTATGGTTATGTTCCGCACCCATGGCAGGTCGCAGCAAGCCGCGACCCTACTATGTTGATACTCAAGCTCATATGTATTATTCCCATCTCTCTGCAGCCGTGGAGACTGTGTATTAGGGTATGCTTCGCTTTGACGTGTTTTTTTTGGCGATTAGTAACTTCTTGATTGGTAGAGTATTATCGATTTCTATTTCCATTTTTTCCTGACTTCGTTACTCAAAAAGGTGCTATTTTATATTGTATTGATTAATAAATAGTTATAACTTTGTGTCACCCGATTTTGGGTGACACGAAAGGCTTTTTAACTATGTTTGTTCGTAAAAAGAAGTATCCTTCAGGCAACATCGGAGTAATCGTTGTCGAAAAAATCGGTGGTAAGATGAGAGAACTTGCCACTATTGGTGTTGCTCACAGCGAAACAGAGGTGGAAAGCCTTGTGACCAAGGCGATAGAATGGATTTCCAAGGAGAATGCACGACGCTATCCACAGCTCGATTTGTTCGGAGAGGAGCGGGAGGCTTGTGAACGAGAGCGTGAAGAAGTACTCCGAGTGTTGTTACGGGTCGAGAACATTCTTCTCAACGGTTGCGACTTGATTCTGGACCGCACTTTCGACCGCGTAGGCTTCGGCCGCATAGAGGACGAGGTGTTCCGCAAGCTCGTGAAGGCACGCCTGGCATATCCCGCGAGCAAATCTGCCACTGTGGAGTATCTGAAGAATCACTTTGACGATGACGTTGACTTGTCGAAAATATACCGCTATCTCGACCGGCTGAGCGACCACCAGCATGAGCTGGTGCAGGACATCAGCGTTCATCACACGGCCAAACTGTTCAGCGGCAACATCGGGGTGCTTTTCTATGATGTCACCACGCTTTACTTTGAGGCGGACTACGAAGACGATCTCCGCAAAACGGGTTTCTCGAAAGAAGGCCGACATAGCAATCCTCAAATCATTCTCGGTCTGCTCGTCAGCCTTGGTGGCTATCCCTTGGCATATTGTATCCACGAGGGCAATAAATACGAGGGCCACACCATGCTACCGACCATAAACGAATTTGTCAACAAATATGGGCTTGAAAATTTTATCGAGGTGGCAGACTCCGGCCTGATGAACAACGCCAACATAGCAGAACTTGAGGCGCAAGGCTATAAATACATTATAGGTGCGAAGATAAAGAACGAAAGCGCAGAGGTAAAGCAATGGATACTGAGCCAGCCTAAAGCCGACCGCAGAATGGTGGAATACGACAAGGGCGGAGGACGACGGCTGCTGGTGGGCTACACCGACGACCGCGCTCGAAAGGACGTATACAACCGCGAGAAAGGCATACGCCGCCTCGAGAAAGCCTATAAGCGAGGAACACTCACCAAAGACAACATCAACAAGCGAGGCTACAACAAGTTCCTCGCCATGGACGGCGAAGTAAAAGTTGCCATCAACTACGACCGCATCACCGAAGACGCTCAATGGGACGGGCTTAAAGGTTACCTGACCAACACGACAATACCCGTAGAGCAGGTCTACTCGGCATACCACAACCTGTGGCACGTCGAACGCGCCTTCCGCATAGCAAAATCCAAGATAGAGATACGCCCGATGTTCCACTTCACGCGCCGACGCATAGAGGCACACGTGTGCATTTGCTTCGTAGCGCTGAAAGTCTACAAGGAACTGGAACGCATGTTAAAGATGTCTGACATTAGGATGAGCGTCGACAAGGTGCTCGCACTGGCCAAGACCGTCACCACCATACAGATTAAGATGCCTCTAAACAAGAACGTTTACACCAAAACCATGTTGATGGCAAGGCATCAG
>JAQXVL010000072.1 GCA_029224905.1 Bacteroidales bacterium | reverse complement strand
ACAAGTGCCATCAGAATTTAAAGTCCAGATTTCAGGTTCTACATCATTAGACCATTCCCAACTTCCAACCAACAACGACGTTTCTTCATTGCCGTCTTCGAGATTCTCGTTGTCATCATCGCTACAAGATGTCAAAGTCATTGCGAGGCTGAACGGGAGCACTAACAGAATCAAAAATTTTAAATGTTTAAACATAATTTTTTGTGTTTAGAAAGTTAATATTATAAGTTATTGAATTAGAAGCAGATTGACAAGCCGGCTTGCATACCGAAGTATGAACCATTTTTGTCGAAAGTAACATTAGGTCCGGCGAAAATGCCCACGCGGTCGTTGAAAAAGCCATAGAACGAGGGTGCTACTTTACCTCCCCAATAAGATTTTGTATTGCCATCGGGAAATAAAACAAAGCAAACTGCATTGATGGGCACATTGAGGAAGAAATGCTTGCTAAAGTCGGCACGGAATGAAGGACCGAAGCAGAACATCATACCCGAATCAGAGCTATGGACAAAACCGTTATTAATGCTTAAATCAAGGTCTGCGCCGACGTGGAAAGCTCCCCAGTGACTAATAGATGTCGCATACATGCCCAAGCCGTACCAACTTGATTGTTTTGCCATGTCGAAATCGCCCATATAATATTGAGCCGACGCGAACAAAGGGTGATAGACTTCATTCCCGTCACTGTCTGTTCTTGACGTCGCTGCCGAAGCCGACACTGCAGAAAAGGCGACCATCGCCACAATGAGTAATAAAAACTTTTTCATAATCTTATTCCGTTTTAATTTGTTATTGTTTAATTTTTTGTTTCTTTACTCCTTTATGACACGTTCATTCGAAATGTAACCCATCCGATTGAAAAATTTTTCAGCGCACATTTCTTATGGCACATTTCGCTCCACGGTCGACGAGGCTTGGACGCTCCAGATGCCGATTCCGCCGACGATGTTGGTCGGCAGCGACGTTGTGCTACTCACAAACTGCGAATTGCCAAACGTCGTGTAGTCGGTATACCCTCGCCAAAAGTCATAGACAGGCTTTTCGACGCGGCTCAGCTTGATACCCACTATCTCGCCGTGTTCGAAATGCGGCACATATTTGACGCTGTCAACTTTCAGACTCGTCTTGGCTCGGTAGACTTGCAGGCGCACTTCCTTGCGCGGCTCGGTGACCTCAACAACACCTAACATACACGGCTGAAACATCGTTTGGTTGCTCACCGAACGGGTGTAGACGACGTAGTATGCCGGGACGTCGTCGGGCGACCTAAATCGGATGTAGGTTGCGCATAGTCGGTCGTTGCCGGCAATCGGCTCAAACTCTACCTTTTCGATTTTCGTCGCCTCGGGCATGGTCGCCGTCGCCTCGGCAAAATATCCTTTATAGTCGACCGTCAGCCGGTACGTTTTGCCGGCAGTTCCAACCATCTCGAACGTGCGATAGTAGTACGGCGGAAAATGACGCTTTGTCGGCGAGCCGGTCAGGATGATGCTGTCGGTACCATCTGATATTGTTACTTTTGCCCAACGCACAAGATTGTCTGCGATTGGCTTTTCCGCTGTCGACGGATTTGCAGCAAACGTCACGAATACGTTCGGAAAGCCGTTGGTGTCGAAATAGCCCTCAACGACCAACGTGGGCTTCGACGCATCGCCGGGCTCGTCGTCGATGCACGCCGACAAAGCAAGCAACGGAAGAACTATTAGCAATTTATATTTCGATAGCATAACTGATTGACGGCATAAGTTTGTATAACGAATGGACCCGCTTGAGGCGGTAGGTATATTTGCTCATATCAAAGTGGTAATACTGCAATTCGACGTTGTCGCGAGCGTAAGCATTGATGAGCGACACCGAAATCATATGCTTTAACCGCCGCTTGCCACCGCTCGCGAATCGGTAGTTAGCCGACAGGTCGAGGCGATGATAGTCAGGCAGACGGGCACTGTTGCGTTGTCCTTGGCGAGTCACCACGTTGCCTGCAATGAAATAGATGTCTTCGACGGGCGTTGTGCGCCGTCCGTTGTTGAACTGCCAATAAGCTGACACTTCGAAATGGCTACCAGCGGCGTATTTCAAGAACACGCAGGCGCTAAGTCCGGCATCGTACGCCGACGGAACGCGCTCGCTTGATATTTCGCCGTAGAGCAGTCGCGATGCGCCGTAGCCATAGCTCGCCCACCCCGACAGTCGGTTGACGTCAGCCGAAAGCAGGATGCTTGCGCCGGCGCTGTCGCCGTTGCCGGTTGCCACGTTGGCGGTCGGCGAATAGTTGGCGTCTATCATTGTCAGCATATTGCCGGTGTATTCGTGGGCATTATTGAGATGTCGGTAATAGCCGTGCACAGACAGTCGGCATTGGCAACTGCCCACAGCGAAGTCGCGCGCATAGTCGGCGAGCAACGACGCCGAGCGTTGCGGCTTGATTTGCCTCGTCGACGAGAGCCAGAAGTTCGATGCCAAACCGATGTCGCTAAGTCCCACTTGATGCAGCGTCTGCGCCGTTTGGCAGAGTGACAGCGTATAGATGCCCGTGCGATTGGAATACTGCGCCGTGACGCCAGGTAGCGGTATCAACGATACGTAGCCGTCGGCTGCAAATGCCGACAACTTGAGCCACGCCGTAAGTCGCCAATCGCCGAAACTTCGACGATATGCGCCACCAACGACGCCATCGAACGAGCGTTGACGCAGCGAACTGTCGATCTCGTCGACAAATCCCGATGCGCTGACGTTTTGCGGTAGGATGTCGTTATAGCCAAGGTCGTACGATGCTGTCCAACGGCTGTCGGCAGAGCGGAAATGCCCTACCGTGCCTACTCTCACTATCGACGAGGGTAAAGCGATGCTCAACGCTACCATCGAAAACTGCAAGTCGCTCGCAAACCGCGACACGTAAGCGTTTTGACGCCATAGCCGCCCTGCGTCGCCATCGTGCTTCCATTCAACCGACGCCATCGTGTTTTTCCACCCTAACTGCGTATCCAGCGCATAGTTGGAATCGCCGTATTTGAGGTGGTCGTCGTTGTGAAAGAATTCGACGTGCAGTCGGTCGCGCGACGTTGCTCGGTAGGTTGCCGACAGATTATAATCGGCAAAGTCGTAGCGAATGTCCGTTTCGTTGTAACTCAACAGATTGCCGTAGAGCACATTGATGTACGACACGCGGCAAGCACCGGCTACGCTCAGCCGACTTCCCACGGGCGTTGCCACGCTGACGCTCGACGATATCAGTCCCACATTGGCATAACCGTGAAAATCCTCTACTGTCGGCGGCTCAAGCGTAACACATGCGCCAAGGCGATTGGGCAAATCGGCATCAACGAGCGTGCGCTGCATCTTTGTCCGCGTGAAATAGCGAGAATTGAACGTCGAAAATATTCCACCGAAGTGGTAAGGGAAAAATATCGGCGCACCGCCGACGCTATATCCGGTGTTCGAATAGTCGGCACCGTCGACCGACACGCCCGACGCATAGTCGCTCGTCGACGTGATGTTCGGCAACATCTTCAGGCTCCGCACAGCATCCGCCTCGCCGAAAACTTGCATCAGCGATGCCGCTCGCAGGTTGTCGACCTCGACAGTTCCATCAGCTTTGACGCGTGTGCCCGTCGCCGGCGTTGCCGAAACGGTAATTTCGCCGAGCGTCGAATGGCGCACGCTGTCGGGCTCTGCCGGCGTTTGTGCATACGAAAGGATGGGTGCCGTCGCCGAAGCGATCAGCACCCAAGAAGAAAGATAATGTAGTTTTTGCTGAACTATTTCCAAAGCGAAGAATAAGCGTTGAGCAGATTTTCGAAGGTATCAGCTACATAGTCGAACGAGCCATCTTCGAAGTATTCCCAAAATTCATAAGTCGTACCGTCGGGGAAGAGAAGTGCAGGTTCTACCCACCACCAATAGTATGACCAACCGTCTTCGCCCTCAGTAACACCCTTCCACGTAAGCGTGGCACGCTCTTGCGAAGTTCCATTATAGTATGCGGTAGCTACGAAATTGTTGTTCAACGTTGTAGTGGCATTTTTAACCGCTGTCGGTACTGTTCGATTGTTGTCCGCCTCTGCATCAACATCTAATGCGTCAATGCAGCGACGAAGTTCGGTAACAGTGCCCTTGATTTGGAGTTTGCCGAGCATATCTGTCGTTGCGTCGCCCTTATCAACATAGTCGAGGAGTACGTCTTCGGTTCCGTTCTCTATCTGACGGCGGATAAAATCCTTGTTGCAGAACGAACGTCCGGTAACTGTTGCTGAGCCGGTCAACACAGTTTCGCCATCGACTTTCAACGTCGACGAATGAGTCATTGTTGTGTTGGTTGCTTGAAGCGCTGCATCAACCGCGATGTTGCAGAACGTCGATGCCAACGACAATTCGAGCGACTCATTTTCTACGAAATTGCTCTTCAACGTAGCGTTGAGCATCTCTTTCGTGCCCTTGGTGATTGTTACGTTAAGTTGCTTGGGCATATTCAGCGTATGGATATCACCTTCGACCTCGTTGGTCGTTGTCCACACATCAGCCGACGCCTTTGCCGAAATCGTGCACGTTTCGCCGGTGCGATTCTTGTAGCGGAACACTACGTCGTCGGAGTCTTCAACTTTCACCCAGATGTAATTACTTCCAGGCTCGTAGACGCCGGCATAATTGGTAAAGTCCCACGTATAATATTCTGTATACGATGCCATCAAAGCGCCGAATTTTTTGCTCGTAAGCGTTTTCGACATTTTATTGAGCATATCGGTCGGCGTTGTTGCCCAAACGTCAAATTCCTCAGGCATTTCGTAGTCGCCATACATATCGGCAAACTCGTTTGCCAAATCGACAATCGGTTGTTGGTCTGCCGCATTAAACAGACGCATAAACTCGTTGGCTGTATTCTCAAGGAACTCTTTATCGTCGACAACAGTAGGCACATCGGGATTATCCGGATTAACGGGGTCTTCTCCCGGCTCATCTTTATCATCGCTGCATCCCACGATGGGCAAAGCAAACATTGCTCCAATCGCCATCAAAGCAAAAGGCTTTAAAAAAGTAATTTTCATTTCGATTTAAAAATATTTAGTCTAATGTGCGTGAAAAATAATCAAGCCGGGCAGGGCTATTTTCAAGACCCGACGTAGAGATTATTTCAATGAGCTTGATTTTTCAGTGATAACAAGTGTGGTTTGCTTTATAACCTTGCCTGATTCTTGAAGTTTCAAAGCAAAAACAATATTCAAAGAACCTTCCTTGACTATAGACGAACCATTAGAAAACGCTTTTTTCAGATCGAGCATTTCAGAATCAAAATACTGAATCGCCTCTTCTTTGGTTTTATTTTTCCAATAATAGTCAACGACATCTTCATTAAAGCCATTCTTGAGTTGCGCAAGGTCTTGATTATCCAAACCTCCACCGGTTACTGACACACACTCCATAAAATAGTTGTTGACTGTCAAATTACCGCCTTCGTCGTCGTCATCGCCACAAGAAGTACTTGTCAAACCGAATGACAACATTACCATAAGCATGGCTAAATACTTGATTGTTTGTTTCATTGTAACAATAAAGAAGGAGTGTAATTCAAGACGACGAGGACGCACTCCGTAAACATCCTCTACGCCTCCCGGACACCCCAACGAGAAAGAAGAAAGATAAAAAAATACGTGGGATGTCAACTACATTTGCTCATTCTTCGCTTCGAGGCTCTGGCTTAGCCCATCTCAATAAGATTAAGCAATGTATTGATCCCACGCCGATACTGCCGAGCGAGGTCATCTCGCTTGCTGTTTATCAACATTGGGCGCAATACTGCTTTACTCTTAAATTGAGACTTGAAACTGCCAGATTCCGAATTGTTAAGAATAAAGCGCAGTAATACGCATTTCAATAAAATCCGAGCAACTTTCAGAAATTGCTCACCGCAAAGGTATTATTTTTTTTTAATCAAATCAAATTTCGTCAAAAAAAACGTAATTTTTTTGATAAAAATGAGTGGATGAGTTGAAGAGTTGAAGAGTGTCGGCAAGCGGGCAACATCATCGTGTCGAAGATACGATGATGTTGAAAAGCCCCGGCGGGGCGCCAATTGTGGGTAACGCCGGGCTCAGTGCCGAAGGTACTTAGCCCGGTGAGCGGCAGTCACATAGAGAAGTCGAACCTCGTGAGAGGTTCGGTCGTGGTCGAAAACGCCTATGGCATAGTTATAGGTTAGTGGTCAGAGAATAATCTAATATCACGACCGAGGTCTCCGAATCTACTTATTTCTAAACATTTTGAAACACCATCTTTCACAAAAAGACGGTAAAACAAAAAAAAAGAGCGCTGAACTTCAGCGCTCTTTGAGTTGTCTTATCCGGACTCGAACCAGAACAGGCAGAACCAAAAACTGCAGTGCTACCATTACACCATAAGACAATCCTAACTTAACAGACTCTTCGTCCGAAAAGCGTTGCAAAGATAAAGCACTTTTGCGAAACCACCAAATTTTTTCGCTATTTTTTATCGTCCTCCGTCAAAAAAATTTTCAACACACGCGATTTTACCCGGAAAATCAAAAAAATTGCACTTTTTTGAAAAAAAGTTGTCAGAAAATTTGGAGATATAAAAAATACCCTATATCTTTGCACTCGCAAAACAGTCAGGTGCGGTAGTTCAGCTGGTTAGAATACATGCCTGTCACGCATGGGGTCGCGGGTTCGAGTCCCGTCCGCACCGCAAGAAGTCTTGAAGAAATTCAAGGCTTCTTTTTTTATCATCTTTATTTGATTGTTAGTTGGAAATTAATATCTTTGTTGCACGAAACAACTAATCAAAACACACGGCATATGTTCTGGGTTATTCTAATAATTATCGTTGTCGGAGTATTTTACTACTCCTACAAGCATGTCGACTACAACGACATCTACGAAGACTATAATAGGAATAATAGCGACTCGGACGAAGATAACTATACCTACTTTGACGATATTTCGGACGACGACATAGAGTACGACTACCTGGAGCGCGAAGAGCAGCGCAGGGAAGAAGAGGACGAATACTACATCAACCAAAGAAACAAATAGCTCGTTGTGTCGTTTTCGCACGTCGGCGGCTTGCGTGCGTACTACCTTTGCAGCGTAAACCCGACGACGGTGTATCATAATAGCCAATCTGCTGCGTTGCTATCGACTTCGGGCTCGGTCATGTACTGCAGCACACTCCCTTTGCCCTCAGCCTCAGCGCCTTGCATCTTGACTACTCTGATACACCCTCGCTAAAACAATTAAAAAAAATGCCATGGAAACACTCAACCTTTCTCCCGAGACAGCCACGCGCGTCACCTGGCTTGCCATCACCGTCTGCATCGAATACTTGCTGGTACTCCTTGCCATCGGTGGCGATATGGTCAGCGGAATACGCAAAGCGCGCAGTC
>JAQXVL010000071.1 GCA_029224905.1 Bacteroidales bacterium | reverse complement strand
CAGAACATCGAAGCCGGCGAGAAGGACAAAAAGAGCGAGTATTACGACAAAATCTATATCGGGTGGTGGGACGCTGCCGCCGACTACGACGGCAAACTCCCGTACCCTTACACCGAAGATGTGGTGATAGCGGAGGACTGGGGCAGTTACTTCCGTCCTCACACCACACTGCGGCTCAACAACAAGATTTTGAACAAATATCGCACTGTCTATCGGGTGAACCCGAAACAAAAGGCGACGTTTAAGTTTCTCTCCGACACAATCCCCAATCCACGAAGCCTTTTCATCATTCGTGGCAAACGCTACGTCTGCGAAAAGTTAACTGCAACATTCACCTCACAAGGAATGTCGCAGTTAATCAAGGGCAGCTTCTATCCGGTCAAGGACTGATTTTTCTACCCTCTATTTATGGCAATCCCCACCTCGTTTGAAGTGGGGATTTTTGCTGCCAAAGTAGAACATAGGGGTAGAACACCCAATCGAACACCGAAACGATTGATAGAACGTTAGTTAGAACAAAGAGTAGAACGATAAGTAGAACGCAAAGTAGAACACTTTTTAGACCACTTTTCCGAACTCAAAACCGACCACGTTTCGGCTCGATTTTGCCTCTCTTAGCGATGGTATTGTCGGCACAGGTTTCTCCACTTCTTGCGGTGCATATCCGCCCTCGTAGCCGTATAGAACCCAGTTCAGCACACGGCGGTTTGCTTCATCGACTTTACGGTAGTCAAACTCGATGTAGATGTCAGTGACCGTGTGGCTGCTGTGCCCCAATGCGGCGGCGATTGTTTCTTTCGGAATGTCGAGGCTGGCGGCTATCGTAGCCCACGAGTGGCGAGCCCAATAGGTGGTGAGCGTGTCGATGTTCACGATGTTCTTTTCAGCAAGACGCTCACGGATAGCCTTCAGCCCGGTGCAGGTGTTCATATAGAATGAGCGGTAATCTTTATATGTGTCCATATAGTTAAGCAGGTGAATATCGCCACGATATTTGGCGATAATCGCCTCGATTTCCGGCTCTAATTTGATGGAGTAGAGCTTGTGTGTCTTTGCACGGACGTACTCAATGCGACCATTTCTTACGTCTTTAAGGTTGCAAAGGTCCACGAAGTTGATGCCGATGAGCATAAACGTGAGCTTGAACAAGTCACGGTAACGCACCATCCAAGAGTCGAGCACATCGGCATTGAAAATGGCTCGCAAGGTCTCCACGTCAAAGTTGCGTTTGCGTGTAGGCTCGCTTTTAATTTTGAAGCGACGGAACGGATAATTTGTAGTTATCTCGTTGTCTATCGCATAGTTGAAGATTGCACGGAAGTTGCGCATGTGAATACTGCGCGAGTTTGCAGATGGTGCGGTTTGAGCAAGGTAGTCGTTGAAGCGGTGAAGCCACTCCACGTTCACTTGCTCAAAACGCAGACGGTCAGCCTCTTTTCCGAGGAATGACCGGATTTTCTTTTCGGTGCACTCGTAGAGGTTTTTGGTGCGCCCGGTCTTATGTTCCATAAACCGACCGAAAACACTCATCACGCAGTTGTCGTCAATGCGGATTTTGTCGCTGTTCTTCCAATCTACGAGCAAGTCTCGAAGCTCATTGGCAGAGAGAGTATCGAGGTCGTACTTCTCGGCTACCTCCGACAAGACAACCTTGTATTCCAGCAGTTTTGCTGAAATAGCATCATTCAAACTTTTTCTTTTGGGGTGTTGGGTTACTTTACAGCCTTTAGCGTCCCACTGAGAGGGTTTGAGGCTTATTTCCAACGGAATATAAGCCGTTTTTGAGAGGTGAGACACTGCAACCTTTAAGGCTGCTTCGCTCGTTTTCACACTAACATGCCGAGCGTCGAGAAAAATTTTCAATTTTGCCATAGCTTAAAAGGGTCGCCTTTTATCACTACAATTTTGGTTTTCAATGACTTACCTTTGAAAAATTGTCCGAAAAATTTTCAAGTTTTTTTCAAGTTTTTTTTCGGCAACAATCGTAAAAGGTCGTCAATCAATCGGCAAAAATCGTAATTTAGGGGCTTTTTTTTAAACTCTTGGCAGGAAATCTACCTTAAAAAGAAACACGCTAACTTGGTGATTGTTAGCGTGTTGATTGCGGAGCGACCGAGATTCGAACTCGGGATACCCTTTTGGGGTATACACGCTTTCCAGGCGTGCCTCTTCAGCCACTCGAGCATCACTCCAAAATTGCCTTCACCCACTCCAAAATTGGCTGCGGCCTCGTGTCGGGTCGTTGTCTTAGGTTACGCCGACGGGCTTTTGCGGTGGCAAAGGTAATACTTTTCAGCGTTTTGCACAAATTTTTTTGTTGTTTTCGCAGATATTGTGGGGGCAAATGTGTGTAATTTTGCGGTTACAGTGTATGTAGTATTGTGAGTGCGGTTACTGCTGCTATTGCGAGGAATATGGTGAGGATGAGTCGCGTGGGCAGTTGCGGGCAGTAGCGCTTGAGCAGTACGACGGCGAGGATGGTTGTTGCGGCGTAGGGTATCAGCCTGATTACGGGGAAGCTGAGTTCGCCATAGCGTGGGATGAATATGTAGTAGAGTATCATTGATGCTCCGTAGTTGATTATTTGTATGAGGAGTACGAGGTTTTGTTTTTTGTAGGAGTTGAATATTTTTTGTAGCATGTTGTATGCGAAGCTGAATGGCAGGATTAGTATCATCAGGGATAGTAGGTTTGCTGTGAGGGTTAGTGCTTCGGGGGTGAATTTTGTGAATCCGAAGAGTAGGTTTACTATCCAAGGGCTACAGAGGCTTGTGATGAGTGCTACGATGAATAGGCTACCGGAGACGTAAAGCATAAGTCGTCGAGTGACGTTGGCGACACTTTGCGAGTCGCCGAGGCTGACGAGGTTGTTATATTTGATAGCCATTACGTTGGTGATTTGTGTGATTAGGAATATTCCGGGGATGCTTGCTATTTTGTCGGCGTAGTTCATTGCTGTTAGGCTTCCTTGTGTGAAGTTTGAGAAGAAGTATTGTGGCATGAACAGAGCGGAGATGTAAACGATGTAGCCGAGTTGTGAGTATAGTCCGGATGAGAGTACGGTTTTGATGCGAGAGAATGCGAATGCGGTGAATTTCCACTTGAGTTGTCGGCGCATCATTGCGAGGAGTACGACGAGGTTGAAAGCGGAGCCGACGAGGAGTCCGACGACGATTGCTTTGAATCCGAGTTGGTTGTGGAAGAGGCATAGGAATGCTACTGCGAGGAGTGAGTTGATGGCGTTTACGATGTTTGGGATGGTGAAGTATTTGTAGGACGCCATTATTTCGGTGAGCAGGAGCACGAGCAGGTTGAGCAGTACGAGTGGCGTTGCCCAACGGATTAAAGTGAGATTGTCGGCGATGACTTGTGGTGAGAATGATGAGATACGGCTGAATAGTCCGGCGGTGTCGATGTTTAGCAGTGGCACGAGGATGAGTCCGACGGCGCCGTAGATGTAGATGAATGTGTTGAGGAATGCTTTTGAGGCGTTGTCGTCTTCGCGGTTTCTTAGTTTGATGGCTTCGGGGATGAGCACTGAGGTTGTCATGTTGAGGAAGAAGAACGACACGTAGAGCACGAGGTTGTAGGTCAGGAAGAATATGTCGGTTCCGCTTGTTGTGCCGAAGTAGTATCCGATGAGCCATTGTTGGAAGAATGCGAGGGCTTTTCCGCCGACGTTGAATGCCGACGAATAGATTATGCCTTTTTTGTATGATTCTGTCCTCAGTAGTGCCATATTTTGCAAAGGTACGCAAAAAAGATTACTTAACGTTGCGAATTACGTCGATTGTTGTTTGTCCGGGGTTGGTTGTTAGTTTGAAAGTTGCTTGAATTGTATCGGCGCGGTCGTTCATTGAGCGTATTCCGATGCCTGATGTGTCGGCTGTGAATGTGCCGTTGTCGGTGATTTGCAGGTGTATGCTGTCGGCGATTGTGAGCGTTACGGAGGCATGGGTTGCGCCGGAATGTGTGATAACGTTGCTTATCGCTTCTTGGGTGATTCGGTAGAGTTGGTAGGCTGTGTCGTCGTCGACTGACGTGGGGTCGCCGCTGCAATGGTAGTCGATTATGACGTTGTCGTCGGGTTGGTGTGCAATGAGGTCAGCGAGGAGTTCGTCGATGTTGGCGAAATTGAATTGCGGCGGCATGAGTTGGTGTGAGAGTTGCCGTAGTGTGTCGCGCAGGTGAGCGATGTCGGTGCGTGCTTGTTGGGTGGCGTCGGCTGACTGTAGCGACATTCCGATGGCGAGGAGGTCGTTGCATGCGCCGTCGTGGATTTCGCGTGCGAGTCGTTCGCGTTCGCGTTCGATGCCTTCAACGTATCGGCGACTTTTGTCGATTTCGGCGCGTTGACGCATTTGTCGGCGGCGGATGTTGAACCATAGGATTGTAGCGGCGAGGACTGCAACGACAATGATAAGGAGCGCGGTAACTGCCCAGAGTCGTGCTGTTTTGCGTGCGTCGGTGCGCTCGAGTTCGGCTATGGCGAGCTCTTTTTGGAGGGTTTCGAGTTCGACGGTGTATTTTGAAAGTTGTTGCTGTACGTTGTCGGAAGCGATTGAGTCGGCGAGACGTTGCGCTTCGTCTTCGAGTCGATATGCTTCGGCGAAGTTGCCCAAGCGCGCGTGGCAGAGCGCTTGTGTGCGGCGAAGTTTGTAGACGGGGATTACTTCGATTTTACTTTTGAGCGAATCGAGTTGAGCGGCAGCTGCGAGAGCGGTGCGGTAGTCGCCGCGGTCGATGGCGGCATTCATCTGCGATTGGCGTATGCCTTGTACGGCTATGTTGTTGGATGGTAGCCGACGTGAGATTTCTTCGCCTTTGCGCAGGTAGCTGTCGATTTCGGCGGCGTTACCAGTGGGACGTAGCGCAAAAACGAGGTGGTTGATTGCTTTGAGTTGGAGCAGCGGGGCGTCGGTAGTGTCAGCGCTCGCCACGACTTCTTTTAGGATGGGCACTGCGCGAGTCGTTTCGCCCATTTTGGCGAAAGCGATGCCTTCGGAGGCGAGCGCGGAGAGACGTTCGACGGCGTCGCCTGCGCGGAGTGCTTCCTTCTGTGCTTTCCGGGCGTAGTCAATCATTTCGTTGTAGCGCTCGAGTTCGCCGTAGAGCACGGCGAGGTTGTTGTAGAGGTATGCAGCGACGTCGGGGCAACTGCCGTCGCGAA
>JAQXVL010000070.1 GCA_029224905.1 Bacteroidales bacterium | reverse complement strand
AACAATATCGAATTCTAATAAAAAATCATTTTCAATGAGACTGAAAAGTCTATATTCACCTAAGTTTGCTGTCAAGGCGCTCGTCGCCTTGACGGCAACCCTCGGGTGTTTCTCATGCAACAGCGTAATCGACGACGGCGTAGCCAATTCTTGCGGTGTCGACGTATATTTCCGCTACGACTACAACATGGAAGCAGCCAACTCGTTCACCAACAAGGTGGACTGCGTGACGCTTTTGGTGTTTGACGAAGCCGGCAATTTCGTGGACAAGCGTGAAGAAGCAGGCGAAGCACTTCGCGACGAAAACTACAAAATACACCTCGACCTTCACAACAAGGCGAAGTATACGTTTGTGGTTTACGGCGGTGTAGCCGATGCCGACAAGTCGTTCGACTTGATGCCGTTTGAGAGACGCTCGAACGTAACGCTCGACGAGCTTGGCGCTCAAATGCACACCGAAGCTATGGAGCAAAGCAAATCGCTGCACTCGCTCTATTTCGGTAAAGTAAACGTCGAGGTTGAAGACTATGAATTGCAAAAAGTGTACGTGCCGTTGGTAAAGGATACGAACAACATCCGCGTCGTGCTCCAACAAATCAATGGCGAAGTGATTAGCGACAAAGACTTCCAATGCTACATCACCGACGACAACACTTATATGAATAACGATAACGCCATCGTACCGCAAGGCACGGTGACCTACCGCCCGTGGACGCAAGGTCAGACGGTGATCGACGATGCATCGTGGCGCGACGAATCGCTCGACATCGACGACGGCCCCGTAACTGCAGCCTACTACGAACTTTCGACAGGTCGCCTGATGGCAAGCGACGGCATCAACCAAGGCTTGAACCCGACGGCTCGCCTCGTTGTGCGCAGCGTTGAAAAAGACCGCGAAGTTATCAATATTCCACTTGTTAAGTATCTCTTGCTGCTCAAGAGTGCTCTCTATGATGACATTACCAAACTGAATTCGCTCGTTGACCCGCGTTGGAAAGACAATATGATTTACTCAGCTGAGCCGAACCAAAACTTCTTGGACCGTATGAGTGAGTGGTCGATTGTATTCTTCCTCGATTCGAATAACCGTTGGGTTAATGTATATATAATCGTAAACGATTGGGTTGTACGAATTAATGACGCAGAATTATGATTAAAACGCAAATACGATTAGTTGCCTTATCGCTAATCGCCGGCAGCCTGTTTGGCTGTAGCGACAACAGCGACCAACCTACTATTGAGCCAAAAGATGTGTATTTGGAGCTCAACGTAGTGGCACCGAACAATATGCAAAATATCGACCCGGCGAAGAAATCGCCCACACGCGCCTACGAAGATAAGGTTGACGGGGAGCTAATTAAGACTCTGCGTTTCATTATCGTACGACCCGACGGAACGGTTGAACATAACCGCCTCTACGACTTTAATCCCATCGAAATCGACGGTTTCGAGAAGAAATTCAAGGTTGCAAGCGGCGAGCAAAAGCGCGTATTCGTGGTTGCCAACGAAGACACCCGCTATAGCGGCGGTGCGAAGGTGGTGAACTACGACTTCGACAGAATCTTGCCGGGACAGCAGTTCCCGATGGCTGAATTTTCCGCTATCGAAATCACAACTTCGACGGATACGCAAACTCTGCCTACACCGTTGGTGATGTGCTTCAGCAAACGCTTTGACGTGCCTGTCAATTCCGACCTTGAAGGCGAAATGGAGATAATTCCCGCTGCCACAAAGTTTACGTTTACCGTTACGAATAACAGCGCCGTGTTGAGGCAAACAGTTAAGTCGATAAGCATCAATAAGATAGCTCGCCGAGAGTATTTGTGGCCGCGCACGTCGACAGGCGACGACGTTGAGCTGGGGCTCGACGGCAATATGATAGAATACGTCGTGCCGAGCATCGCCAACAACGAATACTATACGTTTACGCACGAGTTCGGGTCGGGCACGCCGATTGAACTCGCTCCGGGCGGAAGCTATACCGATACGTCGTTCTACCTCACGGAAGGTAAATTTACCGATGCCGGCGACCTGCGTAACTATAGCATAACCTTTAACTATAACAACGGCGAAGAGATTACAAGTACGCAATACTTCCCGAATCTCGCACAACTGCCGCGAAATTCACACGTGGTTTGCAACATTTCAATAGGAGAAACCGTCGACGACGTTGCGTTCTCAATCAGTGTTGTTGCATTCGGCTCGGTAGAACTTAATCCGGGCTTTGGATTTTAGTGAATTCTGATTAAGAATATTATTTGAAAGATGATGAAAAAAGGTATAAAATATATTCTACTCAGTATAATAATGTCTATGACACTCTATTCGTGTCAGGACGACTTCTACGTGCCGGGCACAGAGGAGATTGGCGAGGGCATGTGCGATGTGTCGTTGCAGGTAGCCTATCAGCCGACGCAGACAAGCGAAACGCGCTCCGGAGGCACGGCTCTCGACGCTCATTTCTATACGCCGTTGGTGTTCTTCTTTGATTCGGAAGGCAATGTCGTTCGTAAGTTTAAACTTACTTCGGGCGACATTACGAATAAAGAAAACAAAAACGTTACCGAATCGGGCTATGCCGAATCTACGTATAAATATGGTGAAATAGAGCATGGCAAAATTCAAGTGCCCTTTGGACGTTATCGCGTATATGTAGTCCTCGAAGGAGGCGCAGTCCAATTCAACAATATCAACACGCTTTCCGATTTGCGTGCGCAGAACATAAATTGGAGCGCAACCGACTATGCAAGCAATGCTATCTCGTTCGGCTCATGCTCGAGTATGGACCGCGCAATTGACGTTGCCGACAGCGAAAACGACTACTACGTAGACCGCAACGGCACGCATCATGATGCTCCCGACGGCGAACTTATTACGTTCAATAAGCCGAAACAGAGCATTTCGGCGTGGACCAAGCGTCTTGCCTCGAAAGTGTCGGTGTCGTACGACGCATCGGGCTTGAACTCCGGCATCAAAATCTATATCAAGTCGGTGCAAATCAAGGATATACCCAAGACGTGCTACCTCGGACGATGCAACACGCCGACCTCTGCCGACCAACTCCAAGACGGCGAGTTGATTGACTATAAGCCCGGTGTGACCGATTTTACGGGTTGGAATTACATCTGCAAAGACGAGGCAGACAAGGTGACTTTCGGCTCGTCGCACGCACAAAACGACGGCACGAGCAACTATATGTATTTCTTTGAGAACAACCAGGGCTTCGGGCAACGCCATCACACGCCCGCAACCGGTTGGGAACAAAGTAATTTCGAAAAATATGACAACAAGTTAGGGACTTACATCGAGGTGAAGGGCTACTATGTAGACACGAACGACCGTAACCCGAATCAAGGACCTATAACATATCGCTTCATGCTTGGACAAAACACGACCGACGACTTTAACGCCAAGCGAAGCAAGCACTACAAAATCACACTCGGCTTCAACAAAGACGCCAACAACCCCGATTGGCACATCGAATACGCCGACATCCCCGACGCACTTATGCTTTCGTATGGAGCGGAATTGAAGTCGAATCTGAAAATAAAAATCGCAGCCGAACCGTCGGATGTTGTGTCTGTCGAGGTAAGTACACTCTATAGCCACTGGTATTATGAAGGTCATCCTTATGCATATCTTGGTGCAAAGGGTGCAAAATATGGTGACAACAAGTGGGGCTTCTTTACACTCGAAGACCCGGCAACAAATACCGGTTTTGTTGGTTCTAAAACCTACACAGGAGGCACGCAAAACGGCGAAATTCGTGAAATTGATATCCCGGTGTGGACACGTCAAATGATGTTCCAACGTGAAGATAGGCCAACTGACCCATCATCGATTGGAGGATATAACATATTCTTCGACCATCAACGCTATGGCAAGATTCATGCTGTGATAAAGGTTAACGGTGCAGTTCGTTACGAAAAAGACATCAGCATCGTACAAGTAAACCGCATTGAGAACCCGTCGGGTATTTGGCGTTCGTCAAGTTCGGATGCGCCTTTCCACGTGCAACTTTCGCGCCGCGATGGTGATGCTACAAACTTTACCGTTATTCAATCTTATCTCGGACCGTGGTCGGCTAAAGTGATAGGTAGCGACAGCAGTTGGGCACTCATATCGCCCAATGGCTCCGACAACTGGGGCAGCACGGTAACAGGTGATGAAGGTACGGATATCCAATTCTGGTATAAGCCAAACGGAACTATTGCAAGCACCGAAAGTCGATATGCAATTATCGAAGTTCGTTATCATAGTAATAACTGTATCCACTATATCTTCTGCCGTCAAGGATATGCTCCGACGCAATTCAACGGACAGTCGTTCAAGTGGTGTACAGGTAATCAACTTGCAAAAGACGTTGAGGCTACAACGCCAACCCAAGAAGGCTCGATGTTTAAGTTCGGTAACGAAGACGATGCAATTTTGGCATCGAATAACCTCAGGGATGGTTTCGGATTCTATAAGCCGGGAGGTTCAACGGCAAACGATTATGCATTCTGTGCGACATATAAATATAATAATGATTTGGATTGGCCTTCGATAGCAACTGCTCCGCATGAATCAGCAACGCGTAAGGCTTATTTGAGCAAATTTAAGTCGGAGGAGCCTTTGACTGTCGATAAGTATGAGTTTGTTGTTAATGGAGGTGTAGAACAGCCGAAGTTCGATATTTACGGTGGCACACAAAAAACGTGGGCAGGTATTCCATGGAGCAGGACAAAAGCGGATGCACACTTCCCGACGATGAAAGTAGCTACAGAGGCTCAGTGGAAGACTTTAAGTTCGCTGACTCGTGATTATGGTGTGCTTTATGGTGACGAGAGTACTGATACGCAACTCGACATAACAAACGCATTCCAATATATCAATCCCGGACAAGCTATGGGTATGCGAGGTTGTTTTGTATTCGACCCCGTTACTGCAAAGCAATTGTTCTTCCCGATTGGAGCAACCGGTTTCGGACGTCGTATAGCGTTCGACCATAACAATCGTTTAACTTCTTACACAGCTACAACAGCATACGACGTTCCGTGGTATACATGGGCTGCGCATTTGAAATATGCACAACGTGCTATAGAAATGCCAAAAGCAACGGCAGAGATTTTGCCACTTTATTACGATATCTACCGCCAGAACGGTGCTGTTTATTGGTATAGAGCGCGTGTTGAAGACCCTAACCTTGCAGATAATGAGCAGACTATTCAGAATGGCACAGTAGGATGGGATATTAACTATACAACATTAGGATTTGATAAGATGAGCGGCGGTAATGTTATGGGTACTTACTTAAATCAAGTAAATAAAAGTGCTTGGAGTACCGATAGAATTTGGAATACAGCTTCAATCTTTGCATCGGATGCATGTTATGTTCGTTGTGTGATTGAATAGGAACAACGAAAATTGAAATAGAACTATTGAGGCTGTCTGATTCGTCGGGCGGCCTCGATGGTTGTTAAGAGGTAAGAGGTTAATATTTTGATTATCAGTGGTGTAGGGTCGCGGCTTGCTGCGACCGGATAGGCGGAGTGACTATGCTACCTCTGCCGTGTCGAAGATACGGCAGAGGTGGCTGTGCCGGAGGTACAGCTGTCGTGGGTAACACCAAGCTCAACCTCGAAGAGGTTTAGCTTGGTGAAAATAAGCAAATTAGATGCGAGCTTCGGAGATGCTCGGTGGTGATAGTAGATGTCTGCGGCGAGATATCGTGCAGCACACGTACCCAACCACAACCGACCCTCTACGAGGCTCGAGGTCGGCGGATGAGCCTCGTTCCCTACGCTGAGCATCTCCGATGCTCAGCGTAGGGAAATCTAGGACTAAAACACCATACAAAGTGTTAAAATAGTATAATTGTAAATGTTAAATAAATTAACACATAACGATAGGTCGAGTTTGATGCCTTATTAGCGTTCTTAGGGGCTGCGAGCCCCTGCCACTAAGGCA
>JAQXVL010000069.1 GCA_029224905.1 Bacteroidales bacterium | reverse complement strand
TGCGCGGCGTAAACGAGTAGGAGTAGCCTTTCATGTTCGGATGTCCGTACACTTGGAACGGCTTGTCGGTGCCGCGACCGAGGCTCACCGGAGTGGCTTCGAAATAGCACGTCGACGGATAGAGGTAAATCGAAAGCATATTCGGCAAGTTGGGCGACGGCGCTACGGGAAGTGTGTAGCGGCTTTGGTGGGTGTAGCCCTTGCAGCGAATCACTGTCAGGTTGACGCGGCGGCCGTCTTTGAGCCAGCCTTCGCCGTTTGCCATATTGGCGATTTCGCCCATCGTCAGCCCGTGAACGACCGGGATAGGCAGACGCCCGACGCCCGACTCATACTTCATGTCGAGAATCGGCCCGTCGACATACATGCCGTTGGGATTCGGGCGGTCGAGCACCATGAAATCCTTGCCGTAGCGAGCTGCGGCGTTCATCAGGTCGACCATCGTGCAGTAGTAGGTATAGAACCGCAACCCGACGTCTTGGATGTCGACAACGATGATGTCGAATTTGTCCATCACTTCTTTCTTGGGCATACGCGATTTGCCGTCGTAGAGCGATGCGATGGGTATTCCGGTTTTGCTGTCGACGCCGCTCTTGACGTGCTCGCCGGCATCGGCATTGCCTCTAAAGCCGTGCTCGGGCGAGAATATGGTGGTCACTTTGATGCCGTGGCGCAGCATTACGTCGAGCGTGTGCTCGTTGCCAACCAGTCCGGTGTGGTTGCTCAGCAGAGCCACGCGCTTGCCGTCGAGAAGCGGCACATATTCGTCGGTGCATTCGGCGCCGACTTTGATTGCCGAACCGGCTTCGATGCCAACGGCTGTGACGATGAAAAGCATTAGATAGCGTAGAAGTTTCATAGCAAATGGTTTAGGTGGTTTGTTGTGGTGTTGTAAGTTTATGGTTTTATTTCAGTCCGATTGAGCGGGCAATGCCGGTGTAGGTAAGCGTGATGCCGACCTGAATGCCCGACGGCTCGCCAACGAGGCTTGTGTATTTTTGGTTGATGACGTAGGGCGACAGCCGCAGCGACGACGTGTATTGCTCGCGGTGTCCCGACAGGAACGACGGATTGTCGCTAACCACCGAGTGGAAGTGCCAGTCGAAGTCGATGCCCGCCATAAAGTTGAAATTGTGTATCTTGTTGCGGCGAATTTCCGAATCGATGATGTACTCTTTTTCGGGGTTTCCGTCGGGATTGTCGGGATTTTTTTTGTAGTCGGCAACGTCCCAAGCGTAGTTTGTCCATCCGCCGCCGACGTGTGGCGTTATCGAAAACTTCTTGGTGTCGACAACGCGATAGCCCAACGAAACGACGCCACTGAGTTGGTTGACATACTTATTGACAGCCCATTCTCGGCGCGACGGGTCAGCCGGGCGGTTGGGGTTGACGTAGATTTCGCGGCGCACGTCGACCAGGTCGGGCTGCCCGTATGAGATGTCCGCTTTGAGTGCAAAACGTTTATATCCTGCGGTCAAGCCGATGTTGAATAGCCATGCGCTTTTGAAGATGTCGCCGATGCCGCCCGTGGGGATGAGCGTGCCGGTGCCGATAAACCAGCCGTAACTGAAGTTGCCGTATTTGAGTTCGGCAACCTGCGGCAGATAGAATTCGTCGAGGCTTTTGCGCACATAGTATTCCTCCTCTTGCAGGCGGTTGTCGTTGCTGCCGTTGACGGTACGACGCGCCAGGTCGGTGATTTTCTCGTCGTAGAGGCGTTGATAGTGCTTGAGTCGGGTGTCGGCTTCGAGCCCTTCGACGCCGGCGTTGAGTTCGGCTTGCAAGCGCCGACGCATCAGTTCGAGCAAGTCGAATTGCAATTGATGATAGCGCAACATCTGCGGCGTGGCGCACGAGTCGATGGCATACGACACGTCTTTGAGCATCACCGCCATAGCCGTTGCCGTAAGTCGGTTGACCGACGACGGGCGCAGGTTGTCGGAAGGCTCTTGCACGGTTTTCACTTGCAGCACGCCTTTGAAATAGGTTGGCGTAGTTACCACCACGGGTTCGCCCGCGAAGTCGCTCCAGCGCAGAGCGCCTTCGTCCCACGTCCGCGTATTGGCTGCCTGTAGGGCAAATGCCGCAAATATGCTCACTATCAACAATAATCGGTGCATTTTCTCGGTTTTTTAGGGTTCAAAAAAACTCTTACTCATTCAATCCTTCAAGCAGGCGCTTGAGCACGACGGTCGCCGAGATTTCGCGGTTGGCAGCCTCGGGAATGACAATCGAGCGGTCGCTTTCGATGACGTCGTCGCTGACAATCATGTTGCGGCGCACCGGCAGACAGTGCATAAAGTAGGCGTTGTTGGTAAGCGCCATCTTTTCGGTGGTAACGGTCCACGAGCGGTCTTTGCTGAGCACTTTCCCGTAGTTGGGGTCGGCATAAGCCGCCCAGTTCTTGGCGTAGACGAAGTCGGCACCGCGCAGCGCTTCGTCTTGGTCGTAGATGATGGGCACTCCGGCGGTAAACTGCTCGTCGAGTTCGTAGCCGTGAGGATGAGTTATGACGAAATCGTAGTCGGCGGCGCGCATCCATTCGGCGAACGAGTTGGGCACGGCTTGCGGCAGTGCTCGCGGATGAGGCGCCCACGTAAGCACGACTTTCGGACGCTCTTTCGTCTTATATTCTTCGATGGTTATCAAGTCGGCAAAACTCTGCAACGGGTGGCGCGTTGCCGCCTCCATGCTGAATACGGGACGTCCCGAATATTTAATGAATTGGTTGAGGATTTTTTCGGAGTAGTCGTCCTCTTTGCTCTCGAAGCGCGCAAACGAGCGTACGCCGATGATGTCGCAGTAGCAGCCCATCACGGGAATTGCCTCTAACAGGTGCTCCGGGCAGTCGCCGTCCATAATCACGCCGCGCTCCGTCTCGAGCTTCCACGCTCCTTGATTGACGTCGAGCACTATCACGTTCATACCCAGGTTCATAGCAGCCTTTTGCGTGCTCAGGCGAGTGCGCAACGACGAGTTGAAAAAGAGCATCAACAGCGTCTTGTTGGTGCCAAGATGTTTGTATGCAAAACGGTCTTTCTTGATGGCAAGCGCCTCGGCTACTGCTGCGCCCAAGTCGCCTATATCGTTGACGGTAGTAAATTGTTTCATAGCCTTTATTATTTGTTTTATGCAAATATAAGCATTATTCCTAAATAATCGTTATATTTGTCGAAACTTTAAAGCACATTAAAGAAAGATTATAATTTGCTCAGGCAAATCTAAAACCTGTCATTTTGGATTTGCTTTTTCGCTTAAGTTGCATTATATTTGCAACAGAATTGTGTCGGATATGAGTTAGTTGTGCTCCGCCAGGCGTGCAGTTGGCATTTGAAGCCACATTCTATGCTTTTTTTAATATTCAGACCATGCAGTACTCTTTTTTAGACTTCCTTACGCTAATTGGCGCAGTAGGCCTATTCCTCTACGGAATGAAGGTTATGAGCGAAGGCTTGCAGAAAGTTGCCGGCGACCGGCTACGTTCGATTATGTCGGCGATGACCAAGAATCGCTTTGCCGGGCTCATTACCGGTATCCTCATCACCGCACTTATCCAAAGTTCTTCAGCCTCGACCGTTATGGTCGTCAGTTTCGTCAACGCCGGACTGATGTCGCTCGCCGACTCAATGGCTGTCATCATGGGTGCCAACGTCGGCACAACATTCACGGCATGGATTATCGCCGTGTTCGGTCAAGTAAAAATCGATGTGTTTATGCTACCGCTTATCGGCATCGCCACGTGCTTCCTTTTCTCCAAGAAAAGCAGTCACAAGTCGATTGCCGAATTTTTTATCGGTTTTGCCTTGCTCTTCATCGGACTCGGCTACATCAGCGATAACGTCCCCGAACTCGACGAAAACGCCCTCGAATTCCTCCGCAACTACACCGACATGGGATTCCTCACCATTCTGCTCTTCGCCGTGGTGGGAATCGTCATTACGATGATAATCCAATCGTCGGCAGCCGCTTTCGCCATCATCATGGTGATGTGCCTGAAAGGCTGGATAGGCTTCGACATTGCCTGCGCTATGGTGCTCGGTAGTAATATCGGTACGACCATTACCCCGATTATCGCCTCGTTGAGTGCTAACGATGCCGCCAAGAAAGCCGCTTTCGGTCACCTCCTGTTCAACTGCATCGGTATGGTTTGGGCGCTGGCGCTAATCTACCCCTTGATTAACGTCGTGTCGGCTATCAGTGAATTTTTCGGCATCGGCGACCCGCGTAACGGCGACGGTTCTACTATTACCCTCGCTCTTTCAATTTTCCACACCATTTTCAACGTGGTCAACGTCTGCATTCTAATTTGGTTTACGAAATATTTCGTCGTGGTGGCAAACTTCTTCTTCAAACCGAAGAAACACCACGAGGACGACGAATTCCAACTCAAATACATCTCCAGCCGCATCGTCAGTGCTGCCGAAGTTAACATCACTCTGGCTCAACGCGAAATCGTGGTCTACGCCGAGCGCGTTAACCGCATGTTCGGTATGGTCAAAACAATGCTCCACACAAAGCCTGAATCGGAAGAATTTAACAAAATTTACTCGCGCATCGGCAAATATGAAGAAATCTCCGACCGCATGGAAATCGAAATCGCAAACTTCCTTAACAAGGTCATCGATGGTCGACTCAGTTACGAAGGTAAACTTCGGATTTCCGCAATGTTGAACATCGTCAGCGAAATCGAAAGCATCGGCGACAGTTGTAACAACCTCGCCCGCACGATGGTTCGCCAGCACGAGGCAAAAGTGGTGTTCAACAAAATGATTGTCGAAAACATCGAAACCATGTTCAAATATGTCTCCGAGTCGCTCGAAAATATGCTTCTCATCCTTCGCGACATCGAGAACGCATCCGACAAAGACATTATGAACAGCTACAACAAAGAGCGTGAAATCAACAACTATCGCAACGCCCTCCGCAGCGAAAACGTCGAAAACATCAACCAAAAGACGTACCCCTACGAAGAAGGTATCTACTATATGGACCTCATCTGCGAGAGCGAAAAACTCGGCGACTACGTTGTTAACGTCATCGACGGCGTAAAATCGCAAAACGAAGAAGTAGAGAGCAAATAATCGGTCTTCGATTTCGGAACAAATATCCCCATCGCTTATAGAGGTGGGGATTTTTTGCGTTCTCGAGCGGTTATAGAGCGTTTATCGATTGGCGAGCAGTTCTCGTCCCTCTTTACTCGTCCCTCGTCCCTCGCCTCGGTGCGACCTCTTATGGGTGCGGAGTGTAAAAGGTTGATTATCAAAGATATATGTCGCAAACGTAGGGTCGCGCCTCAGTGCGACCTACCATGGGTGTAGAGTGTAAAAGGTTGGTTATCAAAGATATACGTCACAAACGTAGGGTCGCGCCTCGGTGCGACCTACCAGGCGATGGTATTCTTCTCTAACCACTAACCTATAACCTCTAACCACCGCCGCAGGCGGTTTGTCGGTCAGCGGCTGAGCGAGTCGATGAGTTTTTGCAGGTGTGGAGTGGGGCGCAGGGCGTGTGCGCGGAGGAGGTAGCGGCGTGCGCTGTCGGCGGCGTTGACCGTCGGTGGTGCGTCGGGCAAATCCCCTCGCGAGAGTTGGTAGTAGTATACGCCCAGGTTGATGCAAGCGTCGACCGCTGTCGAGTCGACCGCGACAATAGCCCGATAGGTTGCCATAGCATCGTCGTAGCGACTGTCGAGCATCAGTCCGCGTGCGCGTATCGTGAGCGCTTCGACGTCGTCGGCACGCACTCGTAGCAGTGTGTCGGCATATTCGACCATCTTCGGCGCATTGTTGCGCGAATCGTAGTATTCCGACAAGCGCACGTTGATGCTTCGGCGCAGCCAGGGCTGACATTCTTTGATTGTCAACAGCAGGCGCTCGTAAATCTCGGGATGGCACAGCGAATAGGCGTCCTTCTTGACAAGCGCAAAAATGTCGACAAGAGCAATGCCCGCCGACTGCGACTTCTCGACCACGGCAATCTGCTCGTCGCTGCGTCCGAGCATTCCCGAAACCACTATGCTGCGAGCGTAGATCGTGGCGTCGTCGCTGCGTTCGGCAAGCATCAGTTCGTACATCGCCGCGGCGCTTTCCCATTCGCCGAACGTGTAGAATCGCTCAGCGCGAGTGGCGAGCGTGGCGTAGGGCGTTGCGCTCGTCAACCCAATCGCCGCTGCAAAAATCGCCAAAACGACGCCGAAATATGAATTTTTTATGCGTTTATTCATTTTTAAAACCGCAAAAATTTGTTTTCTAAGGCAAAGTAAGTAAATTTGTCAAAGAGAATCAAACAAAGTATCAAAAAAATGAGGACAAACTATAAACGAATCTTGCTTAAGCTCAGCGGCGAATCGCTTATGGGCAACCAGGGCTACGGCATCGACCCGCAACGCGTTAAAGACTATGCCGAAGAAATCCGCGACATCGCCGGCACGGGCGTCGAAATCGCCATCGTTATCGGCGGCGGCAACATCTTCCGCGGACTCGCCGGCGCGGCTCGTGGCGTGGACCGCGTCAAAGGCGACCAGATGGGTATGCTCGCCACGGTTATCAATTCGCTGGCGCTCGCTTCCGCACTCGAAACTGCCGGACAACCGGCGCAAGTGTTCACCGCCGTCAACATGTTCCCCATCGGCGAGTACTACAGCAAATGGCGCGCCATCGAAGCCATGAAGCAAGGCAAAATAGCCATCATCTCGTGCGGCACGGGCAGCCCGTACTTCACCACCGACACCGGCTCGGCGCTTCACGGCATCGAGGTTGAGGCTGACGTGATGCTCAAAGGCACTCGCGTCGACGGTATCTACACCGCCGACCCCGAAAAAGACCCTACGGCAACGAAATTCGACGAAATCACCTACGACGAAATCCTCTCGCGCGGACTGAAGGTGATGGACCTCACGGCTACCGTGATGTGCAAAGAAAACCACCTGCCAATCATCGTTTTCGACATGGACACCCGCGGAAACCTTACTCGCGTGATTTCCGGCGAAAACATCGGCACTTTGGTCTATTAACAACACAACGAAAAATAAATAACTTAAAAATACAACACTATGGACGACGTAAAAAACTATATCGAACCGGCAGAAGAGAAGATGATTCTCGCGGTCGATTACCTTGAAGAAACCTTGGCACGCATCCGTGCCGGCAAGGCAAACGTGAAGATTCTCGACGGCATCAAGGTGGACTACTATGGCTCGGCAGCGCCCATTAGCAATGTGGCAAATGTGGCTGTGCCCGACGCTCGTACTATCACCATCACGCCTTGGGAGAAATCGATGTTTAAAGAAATCGAAAAAGCCATCATCAACTCCGAACTGGGCATCACTCCCGAAAACAACGGCGAAGTGATTCGTCTTTCGATTCCGCCGCTGACCGAAGACCGCCGTAAGTCGCTCGTTAAGCAGTGCAAAAGCGAAGCCGAAGATGCAAAAATCTCGGTGCGTAACGCTCGCCGCGACGCCATCGAAGGCCTCAAAAAAGCACAGAAAAACGGTCTGCCCGAAGATGCTGCTAAAGACGCTGAGGCTAAAGTGCAAAAAATCCACGACAACTATATCAAGAAAATCGACGCAGTATTTGCTGCAAAAGAGAAAGAAATTCTCACCGTATAAATTATGCGATTATCAGCGCGCAACGTCTTCATTTCGTGGGGGCGTTGCGCTTTTTTGCGGAAAAATAAGCCATAATTTCCACAATATTGATAAATAATACCTATATCTTTCCATAATTGCTAAAAAATTACTAATTTTGGCGGCAATTTAGAACCCTCGTTTCGTCTGTGCTTCCAATTGCGGTGGTCGGCGAGACGGTTAATAAATACTTAGTTATGAGAAAGATAGTAGTTCTTGGCATATTAATGCTTATGGGCGCAAGCGTAGCAACAGCCCAAACAGAAAAAGTGAAATACGGCGACTTCCAGCAATGGATAACTCGCACCATCCACGAATCTGCCGTAATAGGCGGCGCAACGCGTACGCTCTACGAAGTCGGTCCTACGGCAACCATCGACGGCAATAAGGCTTACACCAATCGCGGCGGCTCGCCTTGGGCTACGAGCAACGTCTACGCAAAAGTTTCGGGCGTGTCGAAAGGCAGTTGCTCGGTGATGCCCGACAAGCGCAGCGGCGGCAATACATGTATGAAGATGACCACAATCTTCGAACACGTTAAAGTGCTCGGTCTCATCAACCTCGACGTGCTCGCTTCGGGTAGTTCGTACCTCGGCAGAATGGTCGAGCCGGTGAGCAGCACAAAGAATCCGTACAGCAAACTCGATATGGGTGTGGCGTTTACCAAACGTCCCAAATATCTTATCTACGACTATAAAGTGTACATCCCTGCCGGTGCAAAAATGATTTACGCCAGCGGTTTCGGCAAGCAAAAAACGCTCAACAAGCAAAATGCGTGCGAGACGTTCGTCATCCTCCAACAACGTTGGGAAGACGAGAACGGCAACATCTTTGCAAAGCGCGTAGGCACCGGCCGCGAACGCTTCTACAAGAGCACTTCCGGCTGGATTAACGGCCACAAACTCGCCATCCACTACGGCGACATCACCAAACAACCGTTCTACAAATCGTGGATGGGTCTTATAGACAACAACCGTCCCTACTACGCAACCAACAGCAAGGGCAAAATGGTGCCCGTTAAAGAAGTTGGATGGGCTGATGCCGATGCCAAGCCGACACACATGATGATGATGTTCTCCGCCGGATGCGGTACAGCCTACGAAGGTACTATCGACCAAACCCTTTGGATTGACAATGTAGAGTTGCAGTATTAGCGCAAACCGGTGCCCGCGTTTCGGGTTAACGGATTGAATACCAAGTGGCAGGGTCGAGCGAAAACGATTCCGCCACTTGTCTTTTTATAAGATATCGTATGTGCAAAATTTGCACATATGGGTATAGACCAAGATCAAACCTACGAAACCAAAATGTATAGTCTTGATGTGATTATATCTGTAGGATATAGGTTTAAGAGTATTAAACAAACTAAGTTCAAAGATATGGTAAAAGTTGTTGTCAATCTTATCAATAGCGACAATCAATAAATCATTTCTTTCCGGTGATAATCGTTTTGATGTCGTGGAGTTTGTTGAGGGCTTCCATCGGCGTCAGGTTGTTGATGTCGAGGTCGAGAATCTGGTCGCGCACTTGGCTCAGCACGGGGTCGTCGAGCTGGAAGAGCGAGAGTTGCACGCCCTGACCCGCCATCGGCATACTTTGCAGGCTCTCGGTCATACGTTCTTGCGAATTTGCCGCTTCGAGTTGCCGCAACACCTCGTCGGCGCGCTTGACAATCCACTTCGGCAAGCCTGCCAATTTAGCCACGTGGATACCGAAACTGTGCTCGCTGCCGCCCTCGACGAGTTTGCGCAGAAAAACCACTTTGCCGTCGATTTCTTTCACCGACACGTTGTAGTTGAAGATGCGGCTGAACGTCTTTGCCATCTCGTTAAGTTCGTGATAGTGAGTGGCAAACAGCGTTTTCGGATGAGATTTTGTCGACTGATGCAGATATTCGACAATCGCCCAGGCAATCGAGATGCCGTCGTAGGTGCTCGTGCCGCGTCCGAGTTCGTCGAAGAGCACAAGGCTTCGCTCGCTGATGTTGTTGAGAATCGAAGCCGCCTCGTTCATCTCGACCATAAACGTCGATTCGCCGAGCGAGATGTTGTCGCTTGCGCCGACGCGGGTAAAAATCTTGTCGACAATGCCTATCCGTGCGGCGTCGGCGGGCACGAAGCAGCCCACTTGCGCAAGCAGCACGATGAGCGCCGTCTGTCGCAGCAAAGCCGACTTACCTGCCATATTCGGTCCGGTGATAATCATAATCTGCCGGCTTTCGTTGCCGATGTTGATGTTGTTGCTCACGTAGGTTTCGCCGGGCGGCATCTGGGTCTCAATAACGGGATGGCGTCCTTCTACGATGTCGATGTCGAGCGAATCGTTGACCTCCGGACGGTTGTAGCGATGCTCTATCGATGCTTTCGTGAACGACAGCAGGCAGTCGATTTTTGCAATCAGCGCCGAGTTGAGCTGGATTGCCGGTATGTAGGACGTTATGGCGGCGATGAGTTCGTTGAATATGCGATTTTCGATAGCGAGGATGCGGTCTTCGGCGCCAAGAATCTTCTCCTCGTATTCCTTAAGTTCTTGCGTGATGTAGCGCTCGGCGCTGACGAGAGTCTGTTTGCGAATCCATTCGGCGGGCACCTTGTCTTTGTGGGTGTTTCTTACCTCGATGTAGTAGCCGAACACGTTGTTGTAAGCGATTTTCAGGCTTGGAATGCCGGTAGCTTCGCTCTCGCGTTGCTGCAGTTGCATGAGGTAGTCCTTGCCGGAGTAGGCAATCTCGCGAAGTTCGTCGAGTTCGCTGTCGACGCCGTCGCGAACCACCTTCCCGCGGTTGGTGGCGTTGGGCGCGTCGGGATTGATTTCGCGCTCGATGCGGTCACGGATGAGCGTACACGGGTTGAGTTGGTCGCCGAAGGAGCGCAGCACGGGGTTGTCCGACGCTTCGCAGTAGTCTTTGATGGGCGCAATTGCGCGCAGTGCGTTCTTGAGTTGAACGGTCTCGCGCGGCGAAATGCGTCCGACAGCCACTTTCGAGACGAGGCGCTCCATATCGCCGATGGTTTCGAGATGCTTGTGCAGAAGTTCGCGTCCTTGCGGGTCTTTGAAGAGACTCTCGACCACGCTAAGGCGGTCGTTGATTTGGTTGCGGTCTTTCAGCGGAAAGAGCAGCCAGCGGCGCAGCATGCGAGCACCCATCGGGCTTACCGTGCGGTTGACAACGTCGAGCAAGGCGGTGCCTTCTTCAGCCATCGAATCGACAATCTCGAGATTGCGTATGGTGAAACGGTCGAGCCTGACGTATTTATCTTCTTCGATGCGCGAAATCGATGTGATGTGGCTGATTTGCGTATGCTGAGTGATGTCGAGATAGAAAAGCACGGCGGCAGAAGCCACAATTGCGTTGTGCATATTGTTGATACCGAAGCCTTTAAGGCTGCGCGTCTCGAACTGCTTGAGCAGACGCTCGCGTGCGGCGTCTTCCGCCCACATCCAGTCGTCGAGTTCGTAGGTAAGATATTTTGCGGTAAAAGTCGATTCGAAGCGGCGCTTGAGCGAGCGTTCGACGAGCACCTCTTTCGGAGCAAAGTTGACGAGCAGTTTGTCGATATAGTCAATCGTCCCCTCGGCGGTCATAAATTCGCCGGTGCTGATGTCTAAGAAAGCCACGCCGCAAGCGTTTTTGCCGAAATGGACAGCGCCGAGGAAGTTATTCTCGCGGAAGTCGAGCATGTTGCCGTTGATGGCAACGCCCGGCGTGACGAGTTCGGTGATGCCGCGCTTGACGAGTTTCTTGGTCAGTTTAGGGTCTTCGAGTTGTTCGCAGATAGCCACGCGCTTTCCGGCGCGCACGAGTTTAGGCAGATACGTGTCGAGAGCATGGTGCGGAAACCCCGCCAGTTCGATGCTCTGCCCGGGACCGTTGGCGCGCTTGGTGAGCGTTATGCCGAGAATCTCGGAAGCGGTAACGGCGTCGGTCGAAAACGTTTCGTAGAAGTCGCCCACACGATACAACAAGATTGCATCGGGATGTTTGCGTTTCATCTCGAAAAACTGCTTCATCAAAGGGGTTTCAACGATTTTCTCTGCCACGGCTGTCGATTTTATATTCACACAAAGGTACAAAAATTTTTCGACACACCGAGCGCTGCCGCTTGATTTTTACGCACTTTTCGCCTCGACGAGACCCGGCGAGCGCCGTTCGTTATTTATCGTCGATTATCCAATCTTCGATGGTGTGAGTTTCGGAGTTGAAATTGATGCCGACTTTTATGACGGGCAGCCCGGTGAGGGCGAAGCGCGACGGATAGTCTTTCAGGTTGATTTGATTCATCGCCGCTTCAGCCGATTTGTTCAGTTTGAGTTCGAAGAGATAGAGTGCCTTGCCGGAATTCATCACCATGTCGACGCGTCCTTTCGGCGTACGAACTTCCACGTCGACGTATCTGCCTAAGAGCGAGAAGATTACGTAGAGCATCTGCTGGTAGTGTCCCTCGTAGTTTGTGTTGTCGCATTGCGGTATCGTCAGCAGATAGGTTTGCAGCAAGCGCAACATTTCGTCGAGGTCGTCATTGTAGAGCGCCCTATACATATGAGCTATCGTGGTCAGACCTTTATATGAATCTATTGTGATATAGTTCGGTAAGAGGCTCACCATCAATCCTATACGAATCTCATTGTTTGGAATGTCCAGAGTGTATATATCACTTATTACATCATAACCCTTTATTGTAAAATATCCCGACTGATATAGAAGCGGCATGATTGATGTCATATTTTCAGTTGGCGCATCAAAAGCCGGAGCTATTAGTTCTGAAGGCTTAAGCATTGAAGGAATAACATTGAATTTTCGCATCATTTCGATGAGAAATGTAGGCGTGCCGCTCTCGAACCAATAACTATTTAATTTGTTGTCCTGAAAGGCATTAAGCAAACTGAACGGATTGAAAATGTCCGGCGAAGGCCACGCAAAGTGGTAGCCATCGTACTGTCGTTTCAGCCTTTTCATCGCTTCCTCGCGCGTCGTGTTCAGATTGCTTGCGAAATTATCAAGATAGTCGGACATCTGCGTTTCTATCTCCTCCTCGCTAATGCCGCAAACGGCAGCAAATTCGGGATTCATGGAGATGTTTTTCAGGTTGTTCAGTTCGCTGAAGATGCTGAGTTGCGAAAACTTGGTGATTCCGGTTATAAAAACGAATTTGAGGAAATTGTCGCAAGCCTTGAGCGGCGAATAGAAATTACGCATAATCTGCCGTAAATCATCAAGTTGCGTCTTTTCGTGAGCCACGTCAAGCAGCGGCGCATCATACTCGTCGATGAGGACAACGACTTGCTTTCCGGTCTGCTCGTAAGCCGATTGTATCAAGTTTGTCAGGCGTAAATTAGGGTCGGTTATGTCGGATGTCAAACCGAATTTCTTCTCATTTCTTTCGATAATGAAAAGAAGATATCTCGGCAAATCTTCTGTGTTTCGATGCTTGGCTAACGACATATCAAACCGCAGCACCGGATATTCCGTCCAGTCTTTTTCAACGCCGTCGATATATGTTCCTTTAAAAAGATGCCGTTTGCCCTCAAAATAAGCCGCGAGAGTAGAAACAAGAAGCGACTTTCCGAACCGCCTCGGACGACTCAGAAAGATATATTTACTAAGTGTCACCATTTTATGGATATACTCCGTTTTGTCGACGTATAGGCAACCTTCATTTATCAAATTTTCGTAGGTCTGAATACCTACCGGCAATCGCTTAAGTTCTTTAGCTTCCATCGTTCAGCATCTTTTTCGTTTACAAATATACGCAAGTTATTCGATTTTTAGAAAAACAAACAGCTGTTTTTTTGAAATATACCTTAATCATCTTGTATTTTTGTGGATTAAAAAAAAATTTTTCATAAAAAATATATGTTATACAACACTGTTATCGAGCACATTAAGCACAAAAGCCCCATTTGGCAGAAAAAATTTTGCCGAAAAAATTTTGCCTGAATGAAAATAATGCTTACCTTTGCAACCGAAATCACAACGCGGGATGGAGCAGAGGTAGCTCGCCAGGCTCATAACCTGGAGGTCGTAGGTTCGAATCCTGCTCCCGCTACCAAGACGAATGCGTTTCTCTATCGGAGAAGCGCATTTTTCGTTTTTATGCCATAACCGCTTGTCGGAGTCGCTCGGAGTGCGTAAATTTGTGCTCAAAACAATAACCGTACACCATAATGAACCTTACCCGCCGAATAATGCCGTCAGCCGCCCTGCAGCCCTACGTGGCTTACTATTGGTTCTTCAAGGCTGACTATAGTTCGGTGTCGATGAACATCCTGCCGACCGGGTGCTCAAAGTGGATGTTCTACCGCGGGAAATCGATGATTGTCGACGGCATTGGCGGCAACCGCGAGACAGCAACCGTGTGCGGGCTATACCTCAACAGCATTTCGGTGTGCGTCAACGATAGCACCGACTCGTTTTTCGTTGTATTCAAGCCATACGCGATGCGCATGATTCTCGGCATACCGACCGACGAGTTTTTTATGCGCAACGTCGAGATGTCGGACATCGGCATTGCCGAACTCGACGACCTGAAATGGCGAGTGTTTGAGGCGCAGACCGACGAAGACGCCGTTGCGCTGGTCGAGGCATTCCTTCTTCGCCGATTGGCGGCTGTCAACGACTTCTCGCACGCCCGACGTATCAGCGCCGCTTGTCATGCCATCGACGGACACCCGGACATCAACGTCGGCTCGCTCAGCGATGCGGTATGCCTCTGCCAGAGGCAATTTCGACGCGTTTTCACCGACTACGTCGGCGCTTCGCCGAAACAAATGCTACGCACGCGCCGGTTCTTGCTTGCCGCCAAGGAACTGCAACAGCTCTCGAGCGACACACATTTTTCGGAAATCGCCGCTCGACTCGGCTACACCGACCACTCGCACTTCTACCACGAATTTCTCCAAATAACCGGCATGTCGCCCACCCAATACGTTATGCACATCAGCCAACTACGTCGCTGCCAACTAATCAAAGGCTACAACTCCTACCACGGCGAGTAGAAAATAATGCAGGTTAAAACTCGGTTTGTCCGTTTTTTACACATACAACGATTGCCAATAGTATACATTTGCCGAAAATTTCAAACAGACAATGAGAATATTCGCACTTACTATGCTTGCCCTTATGGCATTTTCAGCCTTCGGACAATCCTCACCAACCGAGCCCGACACATTGGGCATCGACACTATGAACATTCACGAGATACAAGAAGTAGTCGTCACCGGACGCCTGCCCTATACACGCATGAAGAGCGGCGCACTGGTAACCAAGATATCAGGGTCGCCTCTCGAAAAGTCGGGCACAGCGCTCGACGCACTTCGCAAGGTGCCCGGCATCATCAAGAAAGGCGACGGATTGGAAGTGATTGGTCGCGGCACGCCGATATACTACATAAACGGTCGAAAAGTGTACGACAATGACGAACTCAAACGCTTGCTCAGCGACGAAATCGAGAGCATCGAGGTAATCACCAATCCCGGGGCAGCCTACGATGCAACTGTAACGTCGGTTGTAAAAATCAAGACCGTCAAACGCCAAGGCGACGGGTTCAGCTTCAACCTGTTCGGCAAGTCGGAGCAGAGCCTGCGCACGGGCAAAAACGACCCGGAAGGACAAATCAGCGTAAACTACCGTCACAAGAATGTCGACGTGTTTGCTTCAGCCAAAGAATGGGTCTACCGCACAGGGCAATGGAGCGACATGGCACAAATTACCTCCGACTCGAAGACAGCTACCGAGTTGTATCGCTACGAGGGCGACATCGTGCACCACTGGCGCGGCTTGGGTACGCACATCACCGGCGGTATCAACTGGCAAATCAACGACAAGCACTCCATCGGCGCAAAAGTCGACTATGCCGTAACAACCGACGACGGAACTCGCGACGTGCTGCGCATGTCGAAAATCGACCACGGCACGCTCACCGAAACAATCGACAGCTATACTCACAAATGGGGCGACAACCCGAACAACAAACTCGTCAACGCATACTATAACGGTACGGTCGGAAAGCTGAACATCGACCTCAACGTCGATATGTTCTTCTCGCACGACAACGAAAACCAATCGACAATCGAAGACGACGCAGTCGAAACTCGCAACATCGTAACCAAAACCGATGCAAAAAGCAAAATGATTGCCGCAAAACTCGTGCTGTCCTACCCGATTTGGAAAGGAAGTCTGCAAATCGGCACCGAAGAATCGTTTGTCAAACGCGATAACAGTAGCGACATCACCGGCACTACTCTGCCCTCGCAGCTGTCGAAAACCGACGACCGCACTTGCGCAGGATTCATCCAATACAACGTGTCGCTCGACAACCACACATCCTTCGGCGCCGGACTGCGCTACGAACACGCCTACTTCGACTACACCGACGCACTCAACCCCGGCGAAAACCTCAACCGCCAATACGACAACCTCTTTCCGTCGGCTTCAGTGGCTACCCGATTCGGACGCGTACGCCTCTCGCTTGACTATAGTAGCAAAACGCAACGTCCGTCGTTCTGGCAGCTCAACAGCCCGGTGAACTACCACAACCGCTACGTCGTGCAACAGGGCAACCCGAAGTTGAAACCTTCGCAAGAGCATACCGTTTCGCTTACCGGCAACTACAGTTTCTTGACCGCCGGAGTCCACTTTACGCAATACAACGACTTGGTGTGCAACTGGAGCGAACCCATCGGCAACGACGGTATGATTCTCGTAAGCTACAAAAACATCGACCGCCCGCAGCGTCAAGTCGGCGTGTTTGCTGTGGCGAACAAGACATTCGGCTGGTTCATACCCTCGTGGACCTTCGCCTACAACCGCCAATGGCTTACACTCGACTTCGACAACGGACGTCGCTCGTTCAACAAACCGATGTGGGTGTTCAATGCCTTCAACGCCGCACGACTCAAACGCGGTTGGCAACTCGAACTCAACAGCGAATTCCACAGCCGCAGCAACTACAGCAACGTAGAACTCACTAACAACTACTGGGCGCTCGAGACAGCCGTTCAAAAGACAATGCTTCCCAACGATGCGTTGACCATCCGTCTGGCTTGGCAAGACATGTTACAACGCGGCAACAACGACGTGTTTGTCGACTACGGAAGTTACGTTATCAGCCAAACCAACAAGATGGACTTCAACCGCGTAATCCTGACCGTGCGCTACTCGTTCAACGCCGCTCGCAGCAAGTATAAAGGCACCGGCGCCGGCAAAGACGCAATCAGCCGCATCGGCTCTACGGCAAAATAGCAGACTCATCAGTAACAACACAAATTCTTCAACTAAGTGCCTATTTCATAGTAGGCTTTAATTCAATCGCAATTTTTTCGGAGGCGTTGTGATAACGTCTCCTTTCTTTTTGTCGTTTTTGCTTTGCTTTTCGCCGATTTTTTGTACCTTTACATCTTGAAATGGCAAAAAATACAAAAACAAACGTGGCACGATTGCTCGACAAGGCAAAGATAGCCTACGAGTTGGTGCCCTACGAGGTCGACGAGTCTGACTTGTCGGCACAACATATAGCCGACCAACTCGGCGAAGACATCAACCGCGTGTTCAAGACATTGGTGCTCCACGGCGACAAGGTGAAGCACATCGTTTGCGTTGTGCCCGGGTGCCGCGAGGTCGACCTAAAAAAGGCGGCGCGCGTTTCCGGCAACAAGAAGGTGGAAATGCTGCTGATGAAAGACCTGCTGCCGACAACCGGCTACATCCGCGGCGGCTGCTGCCCCATCGGCATGAAAAAGCCGTTCCCTACATACTTCCACGAAACGTGTATGGACTACGACTTTATCTACGTCAGCGCGGGCGTACGCGGCTTACAACTAAAGATTTCGCCGACCGACATCGTCGACTACGTTCACGCAACCACGGCTGACATTGCCACAGAATTATAATTTTTCAGAAAGATGAATGAATTTGGCATAATTTATAGATTGACCTCCTTTGGAGAGTCGCATGGAGCAGCCGTTGGCGGAGTGGTAGACGGCATGCCGGCAGGCGTCGCCATCGACGTCGACGAAGTGCAACGACAACTGAACCGCCGACGTCCCGGACAGTCGGCAATCGTCACCCAACGCAACGAAAAAGACCGCGTACGATTTCTGTCGGGCATCTTCGAAGGTGTCACAACAGGTACTCCAATAGGTTTTGTCGTCGAAAACGAAGACCATCATTCTAACGACTACAGCAACATTCGCGACGTGTTTCGCCCGTCGCACGCCGACTATACCTATACCTCAAAATACGGCATACGCGACTATCGCGGCGGCGGACGCTCGTCGGCTCGCGAAACAATTGCCCGCGTTGTTGCCGGTGCTCTTGCCATGCAAACGCTCAGTCAAATCGGCGTCACGGTAACCGCCTACACCTCGCAAGTAGGTGACATTGCTCTCGACAACGACTACAGCCGCTACGACTTGTCGACCATCGAGAGCAACGACGTGCGCTGCCCCGACGCCGACGCAGCCGCTCGCATGCACGAACTCATCCGACAAGTACAATCGGAAGGCGACACCATCGGTGGCACCGTCACTTGCGTCGTCAAAGGCGTGCCGGTAGGTCTCGGCGAACCCGTATTCGACAAACTGCATGCCCGGCTGGCTTACGCCATGATGAGCATCAACGCAGCCAAAGGATTCGACTACGGCATGGGCTTCGACGGAGTTGGCAATCGCGGAAGCCAAATGAACGACGCTTTCACCTGCACCGACGGGCGAATTTCGACCGTAACCAACCGCTCGGGAGGCATCCAAGGAGGAATCGCCAACGGCGAAGACATATATTTCCGCGTGGCTTTCAAGCCCGTGGCAACACTGCTGCGCGACGTCGAAACCATCGACAAAGACGGACGCCCCACAACGCTACACGCTCGCGGACGCCACGACCCGTGCGTACTGCCGCGCGCCGTACCCATTGTCGAGGCAATGGCGGCTATGACCATTTTCGATATGTATCTGCTAAACCGCAGCGCGCGAATGTAGGGATATGGCTTGCTACAGCGACTTTGCCACGTTTCTGAGCCGACATTTTTCGGAAAAGGTCCAAAAGATTTCGATAAATGCCGGATTCACTTGCCCGAATCGCGACGGCACAAAAGGAGTCGGCGGATGCACATACTGCAACAACCAAACGTTCAGCCCGGGATACTGCCGACCGCAAAAGTCGGTTGCCGAGCAACTCGAAGAGGGCAAACGCTTCTTTGCGCACAAGTATCCGCATATGCGCTACATAGCCTATTTTCAAGCCTATACTAACACTTACGCGACGCTACGCCAACTCGAAACGCTCTACGCCGAAGCGCTGGCTGTCGACGGGGTCGTCGGGCTCATCATCGGCACTCGTCCCGACTGCGTCGACGACGAGTTGCTCGACTATCTGAAGAACCTCGCCGAGCAACGGTTTGTGATGGTGGAATACGGCGCTGAAACGTCGCACAACAGCACGCTCGCGGCTGTCAATCGCGGACACACGTGGGAGCAAACCGTCGACGCCGTCCGCCGCACCGCCGAGCGCGGCATCCCTTGCGGACTGCATCTCATCTTAGGGCTTCCCGGCGAATCGCGCAGCGACATACTCACCACCGTCGAACGCGCATCAGCATTGCCTGTCGACACACTCAAGATGCATCAACTGCAGATTGTCCGCGGCACGAAAATGGCTCGGCAAGTCGAAACCGGAGAAATCGACTATCACGAAATGACCGTCGACGAATACATCGACCTATGTTGCGAAGTGGTGGAGCACTGCCGCGAAGGCGTTTGCATAGAGCGATTCGTATCGCAGTCGCCCGCCGAACTCCTGCTATCGCCTCGCTGGGGACTGAAAAACTATGAATTTACCAACTTATTGAATCGCGAACTCTCTCGCCGCGGCATCCGCCAAGGCTCAAAATACGGAACCTGAAATCGGGAACCCGGAATCCGCAGAATGGCAGAGCTCACCTCTTACCTCTTACCCTGCTCTTGCTCTTGCAGTTTGCGCTGCTTGTCGATACGGCGGCGAGCCTTTACCTTATTTTCGTCGAAGCCCTCGCCGTAGACAGTAGTGACGTTGCTCTGCGACATAAAGGCATGCGGGTCGAGTTCCTTGATAAGTCGATAGATGTCGAGCGCCTCGCTTTTGCGACAATAGATTAATAGCATTTTAACTCCTTGACGCGTATACCATCCCGTACCGTCGATGATTGTACAGCCGCGATGCAACTCATTGTTAACGGCGGTGGCTATCTCGTCCCACCGCTTGGAGAAGATGGTAAACTGCACAGCCTGGCGCGTATTGTTGACCACCTGGTCTGCCATATATGAGAGGAACACGAGCACGACATAACCGTAAATCACCTTGTTAAGGTCGTGGTAGATGATAAACGACGACGAGATGATTATCAAGTCGACATAAAGAATCATACGACCCACCGACACTTGATGATATTTCGACACCATAGCGGCAACGATGTCGGTACCACCGGTGCTGCCGTTGTGCGTAAAAGCAATACCAACGCCCGTACCGCACAGCACTGCGCCAATCACGCAATCGAGAAAAGTTTCGGGAAGCGCTACCGGATAGGCCTCGAAGAACGGCTGCGCAATACCGATAAACAAACTGAGGAACGATGCTCCGAAGATAGTTTTCAGCACGAATTGCGCACCGACGACCTTATAGGCAATCGCCAACAGAGTGATGTTGAGAGCATAGAACGGTATCCATACCGGAATGTTGGTTTGAAAATAGATTAGCGACGCGAGACCCGCCATACCTCCAATCACGACACCTTTTGGCAGCACAAAGCCGCAAAAGCCTATCGCATAGAGTACTAAACCGACCATTATCATTACGCAGTCTTTCAGATTGCTCAGCACATATTTTTTGTTAAATTGCATAGCCTTGGATTTTGACGCAAATATAATAATTTTGCGTCGGTACACGACTGCAAAATCGAAAAAATTTCAATAAAAATAAAAATGAAAGATTCCAATAAGAAGTGCAACGGCCATAGCCCACTCTCCATCGCAGGGGACAGTGGTGTGCTCAACGGGGGCGCACAAGCCCCCGTTGAGC
>JAQXVL010000068.1 GCA_029224905.1 Bacteroidales bacterium | reverse complement strand
AAGGTTAAGAGGTTAATCGGCAGCTTGCGCTGCGAGGAATAGCCGGATGGGGTTATCGCCTACACACCTATACGTCTGAGTATAAACATAGTAGGGTCGCGCCTTGGTGCGACCGAGATGACGCTGCAAAACACCAACGCCTGCCCGGTCGCAGCAAGCCGCGACCCTACTGTGTTGATAATCAGGCTTATACACAAATTAATCGGAGCAAACAAGTATCCACAGCGTGTCGAAGATACACTGTGGATTGTGTGCGTCGGAGACGCACAGGTTGTGGTAAACTCCACGCTTAGCGTCGGAGACGGTTAGCGTGGGGAGCTACGTCACCCCCGACCTCGAGCTTCGGAGATGCTCGGTGGTGGTCGCAGATTTGCAGCTCGGTTGCAAAGTCTCCAACTTAGCAGTGCCAATTTGTTCCGCACCCATGGTAGGTCGCAGCAAGCCGCGACCCTACAATAATCTCATAATCAATATATTACACGCGCGTCAGAGCAGAATAACCGCATCGCCAGATGCAGAATAACCTCTTAACCTTCTAACCGCGGAGCTGCGCTCCGCTACAATATCCCATCTCTCAAACGGAGATAGAACGTCCAGATGACGATTCCGGTGGTTATAGCGACGTTGAGCGAATGTTTTGTGCCGTGTTGGGGTAGTTCGAGGCATACGTCGGCGGCATCGACAGCAGCTTGACAGACGCCCTTTACCTCGTTGCCCATGATGACGGCATATTTGCGCGACGAATCGATGGCTAACTCCGTAATATCCTGACTGCCATTAACTTGCTCGATAGCGCAAACCGTATAACCCTCGCTTTTGAGACGATCGACAAGCGTAACAATGTCGTCGACATGCTCCCAAGCGACAGAATCTTCCGCGCCAAGAGCCGTTTTATGAATATCCGGGTCGGGCGGAGTAGCCGTTATGCCCGACAGGTAGATTTTCTCCACGCGAAAAGCATCCGACGTGCGAAACACCGAGCCTATATTATTCAGGCTGCGCACGTCGTCGAGCACCACAACAAGCGGAATCTTAGCGAGCCGGCGATATTCTTCCGCCCCTACTCGCTGAAGTTCTATCATCGATTTCTTCTTCATAATCAACTAATTAAGTAAATTTTCTATCACAAACGTCACGGCAGTGGTTAACAATTGCTTCAATTTTCCCACAAAAATAAGTGATAAATCAATAATTAACAAACACTGTGAATAACTTGTGGAAATGCGCTTAGTAAGAAGTTTGGAAAAACAGCCTAAAAAATTTGGAATCTCAACAATTATAGCCGTATAAAACAAATTTTCCAAGCTCCAAGAAAGTTAGCCGAAAGTAATTATTCAACTTTCTACACAGTTTTCAACAAAAATAACTACCAACTGACGCAATAATTTATTAACTTTGCCAATTATTTACAAGATGTGAATAAAAGCGTTATTTCGCTATTATTCAAAGGAATTATATGTTGATAAATAGTAAGTTGGAAGATAATAAGAGTAACATAAGTAAAAAAAGCAAGAATAAGGCTGAAAAGTTACTACAATTACTAACACGCTATCATCATCATCATTTTCCTTTTATTAAAATAAAAAAATAAAAAATTATAGTTTATGAATGTCGATAAAGGATATGTCGAAGCACCTATTGAGCCGGGTATAGACTTGGTAGAAGAGATAAAGCGACTGAAGCGAGAGAAGAACGCTGTTATACTCGGACACTACTATCAGCGCGACGAGATACAAGCCATCAGCGATTTTGTAGGCGACAGTTTGGCATTGGCGCAATATGCAGCCAAGACCGATGCCGACATCATCGTGAGTTGCGGTGTCAACTTTATGGGCGAAACGGCGAAGATACTGTCGCCCGACAAGAAGGTACTCGTGCCCGACCTCAATGCAGGATGCTCGCTTGCCGACAGTTGCGACCCGGTGGAATTCAAGAAATTTATCGATGCCAATCCCGGCCATGTGGTCATCAGTTATGCCAATACCACAGCCGAAGTTAAGGCGCTTACCGACGTCATAGTCACCTCGTCGAATGCCACACGCATCGTCGAAAGTTTTCCGAAAGACCAACCCATCATCTTCGGACCCGACCGCAATTTGGGCAACTATATCAACAGCCTTACCGGACGCAATATGAAACTCTGGAACGGCGCATGTATGGTGCACGAGAAGTTTAGCGTAGCTAAACTCGTAGGCTTGAAAAAGCAATATCCGCAAGCCGAAGTGCTTGCCCATCCCGAATGCAAGAAAAATCTGCTCATACTTGCCGACAAGATAGGCTCGACCAAAGCCCTACTCGACTACGCCATAGCCTCGCCCTGCAAGCAGTTTATTGTGGTTACAGAGTCGGGCATCCTCTACGAAATGCGTCGCGCTTGCCCCGACAAAGAGTTTATTCCGGCACCTGCCGACGACAGCACTTGCGCTTGCAACGAATGTGCTTACATGCGTCTGAACACGCTTGAAAAACTCTATTTATGCCTCAAATACGAGCAGCCGGAAATCAAAATCAGCCGCGAATTGTGTGAACGCGCCGTGCGCCCTATCAATCGTATGCTCGAACTTTCTAAAAAATAAACATCAGAATAAAAACGAAAAAACAAAATATAATGGAATACAGACACAAAGAAATCGAACAACGTTGGAAACAGTATTGGAAAGACAACGACGTCTATAAGACCGACATCGACAACAGCCGCCCTAAATATTATGTTCTTGACATGTTCCCCTATCCGTCGGGAGCAGGTCTGCACGTCGGTCATCCGCTGGGCTATATAGCCTCCGACATCTTTGCTCGCTACAAACGTCTGCAAGGCTACAACGTGCTTCACCCGATGGGCTACGACTCTTACGGTCTTCCGGCAGAGCAATACGCCATCCAGACCGGTCAACACCCCGAAGTAACCACCGTCAACAACATCAATCGCTACCGCGAACAACTCGAAAAAATAGGCTTCTGCTACGATTGGAGCCGCGAAATCAAGACTTGCGATCCGAAATACTATAAGTGGACACAGTGGGCATTCATCAAGATGTTTAACCACTACTACGACCGCAGCTTGGCAAAGGCAATGCCTATCTCGGCACTTGAAGAACATTTTGCAGCGCACGGAAGTGCAGGCATCGACGCTGCCGAAAGCGAACATCTCGACTTTACCGCCGAAGAGTGGGCAGGCTGGGACGAACGCCGTCGTCGCGAAGTGTTGATGAACTATCGTATTGCATATATCGGTAATACGATGGTCAACTGGTGTCCGAAACTCGGTACGGTGCTCGCCAACGACGAAGTGAGCGAGGGCGTATCTATCCGCGGTGGGTATCCCGTAGAGCAAAAAGTGATGCGTCAATGGTGTTTGCGCGTTTCGGCTTACGCTCAACGCCTTCTCGACGGTCTCGAAACTATCGATTGGACCGACTCGTTGAAAGAAACTCAACGCAACTGGATTGGTCGCAGCGAAGGTGCTGAAATGAACTTCAAGGTTGTAGGCAAAGATATCAATCTCGAAATTTTCACCACACGTGCCGACACAATCTTCGGCGTTACGTTTATGGTGCTCGCTCCCGAAAGCGAATACGTAAGCCAACTCGTAACAGCCGAGCAAAAAGAAGCTGTCGACGCTTATCTGCAGCAAATCAAGCATAAAACCGAGCGCGAACGCTTGATAGAGCGTCAAGTGAGCGGCGTGTTCTCAGGCTCGTATGCCATTAATCCTTTGACAGGCAAAGAAATACCGGTATGGATTAGCGACTACGTGCTCGCCGGCTACGGTACGGGCGCCATCATGGCAGTGCCTGCACACGACAGCCGCGACTACGCTTTCGCGCGTCATTTC
>JAQXVL010000067.1 GCA_029224905.1 Bacteroidales bacterium | reverse complement strand
ATACAAAAAAGAAACGCTTTAACCTTTATTTGCACATTTTTTATTTCACAAACAAGGTTAAGAGCGCGCTCTAAAACTATTATACTACTACAGCGAGCCGATTTGGTAGACAATGAAGGCAATAATCCAAGCCACAGCGGTATTATAGACGAACGTAAAAGCGCCGTACTTCCAGCTGCCGGATTCTTTCACAATAGCGGTAATCGTTGCAATACAAGGCACATAGAGCAGCACGAATGCCATAAACGCCAATGCTACAGCAGACGTGAAGTCGGGCACACCGGTTTTGGGGTTAGGCGCTTGCAAACGTTTGCCGAGGTCTTCGTTAGACGAAGCCGCATCACCGCTATAGAGCACGCCGAGCGTCGACACAACGGTTTCTTTTGCCACCGTACCGGAGATGAGCGAAATGGTCATCTTCCAACTGAAGCCCAGAGGCTCGAACACGGGAGAAACAGCCTTGCCGATGCGACCCAGATAAGAGTTTTCGCTTTGGGCAAAATTTTCGGCTTGCTCGGCACTAACGACAGTTCCGGCGAGTTCGGTGCGCGCCTGTTCGATTTGCGCTTCGGTTGGTCGCGGGAAGTAGCTCAGCGCCCAAATCAACAGACTTGCCACCAAAATGATACCACCCATCTTGCGCAGATACTGGTAGCCTTTCGCCCACATGTGGCGCAACGTAGCCTTGAGCGTCGGCACTCGATAAGGCGGCAACTCCATAACGAAAGGTGTTTCGTCGACCTTAAACTTAATGCGGCGCATCAACTTTGCCGTAATAACCGCCACGGCGATTCCGAGCACATACATACCGAAGAGTACGGCAGAGGCGTGCTCCGGGAAGAAAGCACCCGCCAGCAACAAGTAGATGGGCAGACGCGCTCCGCACGACATAAACGGACTGATGAGTATCGTAATCAACCGACTGCTACGGCTCTCGATGGTACGGGTGGCAATGATGGCGGGCACGTTGCAGCCGAAGCCCATAATCAACGGAATAAACGACTTGCCGTGAAGCCCGATTTTGTGCATTATGCGGTCCATAATAAACGCTGCGCGCGACATATAGCCGGAATCTTCCAAGAAAGAAATAAATGCATACAGAATCATAATGTTGGGCAAAAAAACAATCACGCCGCCGACGCCACCGATTATGCCGTCGACAATCATGTCTTTTACCGGACCTTCGGGCAAACTGTTGCTCAACACCGAGCCAATCCACTGCACGAGGTGGTCAATCCAATCCATCGGATATTGCCCGATTTCGAACGTCGCCCAAAACATAAGCCACATGATTAAGAAGAATATCGGGAAGCCGAAAATGCGACTTGTCACAACCGCATCAATCAGGCTACTCGACTTAAATTCGTCCTTATCATTGTCACGAACAAGCGTTTCGCGCAGCGCACCCGACACGAATCCATACTTGGCGCCGGCAATGATAGCCGCCATATCTTCCTTGTGGATTTCTTCGATTTCAGCCACCAGGCGGTCGCGAAGCCGACGAATCTCATCATAGCGCGGCAGCGACTTAACGAGGTTGACAATTTCCTTATCGCCTTCGAGGAATTTAATAGAAAGATAACGTGCCGAGAAGTGCAAATCGAGTGTTTGCTCCTTCTTCAGTTCCGTCTGAATAGCCTTGACAGCGCTTTCTATATCCTTAGTGAATGCAATATGCACATGACGGACCACGTCGTTGCGACCCTCGTAGACCTCGATAATCGTGTCGAAGAGTTCGTCTATGCCGCGACCGGTTTTCGACACCGTCGGCACCATCGGCACACCAATCATACGCCCCATAGCCTCATAGTCGAACATATCGCCCGAACGCTCGAGTTCGTCATACATATTTAGCGCAACCACCATACTGCGGTCCATATCGATAAGTTCGGTAGTAAGGTAGAGATTGCGCTCAAGGTTGGTAGAATCGAGCACGTTGATAACCACGTCGGGCAATTGGTCGTGGAGGTAACGGCGCACATAGAGTTCTTCGGCAGAATACGCCGAAAGCGAATACGTGCCGGGCAGGTCAACAATGTTAAAATGGTAACCCTTGTAGTCCAATTCACCGGTTTTAGCATCAACGGTCACCCCACTATAGTTACCCACATGTTCGTGAGCACCGCTTGCTACGTTGAAAAGTGACGTCTTTCCGCAATTAGGATTACCGATGAGCGCCACGTTGATTGTACGCCGTTCGCGGTCGAAAGCCTTGATAAAGTCGCCATCGTCTTCGCGAATTTGGGCGGCATCGGTGCTGACAGTGGCAGAGTCGTGATTGTCGGCAACAACTTCAATAAGCTCCGCCTCGTTACGTCGTAGCGAGATTTCGTAGTCGAGAATGCGGTATTTTATCGGGTCGTGAAGCGGCGCATTAAGTTCTACATGTATCTTTTTTCCCTTAACGAAGCCCATTTCCATAACTCGCTTACGGAAAGAGCCG
>JAQXVL010000066.1 GCA_029224905.1 Bacteroidales bacterium | reverse complement strand
TGCCTTAGTGGCAGGGGCTCGCAGCCCCTAAGAACGCTAATAAGGCATCAAACTCGACCTATCGTTATGTGTTAATTTATTTAACATTTACAATTATACTATTTTAACACTTTGTATGGTGTTTTAGTCCTAGATTTCCCTGCGCTCAGCATCGGAGATGCTTAACGTAGGGAGCGAAGCCACCCCAACACCTCGAGCCTCGTGAGAGGGTCGGTCGTGATAGAGAATGTGGGAATCCACGGTATATATAGGCATTCCTCTATGCTATCACAACCGAGCATCTCCGAAGCTCGATGGATATCTTAGTAGCTCTGTCCCCATGCTAAGCGTCTCCGACGCTGAGCATGGGGTTACCCATAATAGCTGTACCTCCGGCACAGCCGCCGCAGCCGTATCTACGACACGGCTACGGTCCGGACATATGGCTGGAGGTACGAGGGTTTGCACACCCTTCAACACACACAGAGGCCGCGCCAATTTTTTGACAAAGCCTCTCATATATTCGTGAATAGATGGATTCTCTCTTCCCTCGTCCCTCTTTTAGAAGAACTTCACTTCTTTGCCTAAGATAGAGCTGAGGATGAGGTTTGCGGCGCGGGAGGTGCCGATGCGGAAGTAGTTGTTGTTGAGCCACTCCTCGCCGAGGATTTCTTTGACGAGCGTATAGTATTTCACTGCGTCGTCGGTGGTCGAAACGCCGCCGCTTACCTTGAAACCTACCATGCGTCCGGTCTTTTCGTAGTATTCTTTGATGCTTTGGCACATCACATAAGCGGCTTCGAGACTTGCGCCGGGATATACTTTTCCGGTCGACGTTTTGATGAAGTCGGCGCCGGCATACATCGATAGAATCGAGGCATTGCGAATGTCTTCAGCGCGAACGAGTGCGCCCGTTTCGAGAATAACTTTGAGTCGAGCGTCGCCGCAAGCCACTTTTATTTCAGAGATTTCGTCGGCGAGTTCTTCGTAGTTGCCGCCGTAGTAGAGGCCGAGGTTAAACACGATGTCGACTTCGTTAGCGCCGTCTTTGACAGCCAAAGCAGTTTCGGCGGTTTTAATTTCCACGAAAGTCTGCGATGAGGGGAAGCTTCCGGCAACAACGGCAGTATCCACACCGCTCACTTCCAGCGCACCGCTGACCACAACGGCGAAATTGGGGTAGGTACAGATGGCAGCCACGTTGGGCAGTTCGGGATATTCCTCTTCGAAAGCGTTGACGCGCTCTACCATCTTCGTGATGCTTTCTACGGTGTCGGTAGAGTTAAGTTTGGTGAGGTCGATAGCATTGAAGCAAGTTTTATAGACATCGACGTTGTTGTTTTCGTCGAAATGTTTTGCCAAAATGTCGGCAACAGCGGCAGTTACGGCAGCATCGTCGCCGCTAACCTTACTCTCGTTGAGTACTTGTCGGTACTTGTCTTGGATGTTTTCTGACATAATTTTATGATTTAAGTTTTACGTTATTTTTGTGTCTTTGATTGTCGCGAGATGTTTTTTTCAGGATGTTTTTTTCGAAAGCCTCGGTAAGGTCGATACCGGTTTGGTTAGCGATGCACATAAGCACCCACAATACGTCAGCGAGTTCGTCAGCCAAGTCGAGCCGTTCGCCGTCTTTAGCCGACTGTTCGCCGAAGCGGCGCGCCATAATGCGTGCCACCTCGCCCACTTCTTCGGTAAGAATCGCCATATTGGTCATTTCGTTGAAGTAGCGAACGCCGTAGTCTTTAATCCACTTATCGACAGCTTCTTGTGCTTCCTGAATGGTCATCGTTATTCTCTGAGTTTTGAGTCAATAATAATCGTAACGGGGCCGTCGTTGACGAGCGCCACTTGCATGTCGGCACCGAAAGTGCCTTCGCCACAGGGTCGCGGCAGTTGCGCATTGAGAGCATCGATAAATGCGCGATAGAGCGGAATAGCCGTTTCGGGGCGTGCCGCACGGATATACGACGGGCGGTTGCCCTTGCGCGTTGAGGCGTGTAGAGTGAATTGGCTCACCACGAGGATGTCGCCGTCGACTGCGCTGATTGGCAGGTTCATCACGCCTTCAGAATCGTTGAAAATGCGCATGGCTATTACTTTTTTCGCCAGCCATTCAACGTCGTCGACTGTGTCGGCTTCTTCGACGCCGACAAGTATCATCATACCGACTCCTATCGACGACTTTTTTGTGCCGTCGATAGTTACCGATGCTTCTTTTACTCGTTGTACTACTATTCTCATTTCGTTTTTGTAGCCTGTACTGCAAATATAGTCATTTTTTTTAGATAACTCGTACCTATACCAAAATAAACTTTTTTACTTTCATATTGTTCATTAATATATTACTTTTGTACAACGAATTACTTTTGTACAACTAAACGAAAAAGAGATGAAAAGGAATCTATTTATGTTAACGGTAGTTGCGGCGTTGTTGGCTGCATGCAGTCAGCAGACCGACGAACGGACTTCGGTGTTTACCAACATCAGCGAGCATCATTACTTCAAGCAGAATCTGCCCGACAGTCTGCGCTACGATTCGGAGTTCGAGCCTTATAGCGAGGTGAAAATCTTTATGGAGTGGCCCGAGAAGTTGCGCGGCAAGGTGCCTGAGGCGTTGCAGAAAGAAATAATCAACTTGGCGTTCAACGACTCTGTCAACGACATCAACACAGTTGTTGCCAATCGCGTAAAGCAGCCGATTTTCTACGAAGACGTACCGTCGGTAACTCAGGAGGAGGTCGATTCGATTCCACAAGAATACAGTTCGTTTCTATCGATTAACGTAATGCCTTCTTATATGGGTGATAGGGTATATACTTACAACATCGGCTTGTCGAATTATATGCTCGGTGCCGCGCACGGATTGGAGAGCCGCCAGACCGTTTGCTACGACTTGAAACTCGAAAAGGTCATTATGCTCGACGATTTGGTTGCCGACCGCGATAAGATGGTCGAACTTATCAAATCAGCCATCGAAGCCGACTACGGCACAGACGACAACTGCATCGACTATTCGCTTATTGACTTGACCGACAATTTCGCCATCGACGAATATTCCATTTCGTTCATCTACAACCCGTATGAAGTGGCTTGCTACGCTCAGGGTGAGGTGGTTGCGCGCATTCCGTTCTACGAGTTTTTCTCGCAGAAATGCTTGACGCCGTATGCCAAAGAATTGTTTTCGATTGTAGAATAATTCGGTGAAACAGGCTCTGAAGAACAACTATCTACTGATAGGCACATTCGTGTGTTTCGTTGTTGCCTTGGAGATGCTGCGTGCGCCCGTCTACGGCGGTACGCTGACGGTTATGCTTACGTGCGTGCCCGGCTCATACGACTTTGTCGACACTCTGTTGCCGATGTTTGTAATGCTCGCCGATGCCGCCGTGTTGAGCCTTCTCGCACTGTTTGTGCGCCGCCGCAGGTGGATTGTCTATGCGTGGATTGCACTTTTCTGCTGCTATGTTGCCGTCGAGCGGATGTATATGCACGTCTACCACGATGCTATGCCGTTTTCTCACTTCCTGCTGTGGGGAAACGTCAACGGCACACTCCTTCGCAGCGCCGGAGGTCTTTTCGGTGCGGGCGAATTGGTGGCTTTTTTGCCTCTCATTGTCTTGATTTTTGTTGGAAGGAAGTTGCCCGAGCCGCGACGTTACGGGCGTGGCACGGTGCTCTCGGTGATTGGCTGTGCGTTGGCTGGATATGCCGTCGGCGCCGCCTATAACGTGAGCCGACTCGGCAGAAACTATTCGATTACGCAGCCCTACACCACGATGTATAAGGCTTGCGGATATATCTGCGACAACGGTTTCGTCCCCTATGTGGTCTATTCCGTAGTTACGGCTGTTACGCCCGACCGACTCAGCGACGACGACCGCCGTCGGATTGAATCGTACCTTTCCGGGCAGCCCCGTTACACCGACAATTCTTATGCCTCGCCGCAGCGCCGGAACGTGATTGTTATCGTTGTAGAGTCGCTGAATTCGTGGATGCTCGACCGCACGGTTTGCGGCGTTGAAGTGATGCCGCACGTCGACAGTCTGCTGCATCGAGAGGGCACAGTGGCGGCGCTGAAACTCCTTCCGCAGGTCAAAGACGGACGCTCGAGCGACGGTCATTTCATCATCAATACGGGATTGTTGCCGCTTTCTTCGGGTTCGGTGGCTACGTCGTATGCGCACAATCGCCGTTATCCGAGTTTGGCGCGCGCTTTGAAGCGTCACGGCTACTCGTCGTTCAACATGGTGTGCGACCAAGCGTCGGCATGGAATCAGCAGGAACTCGCGCAGGCGCTCGGCTTTGACCGATTCTACGACTGCACGGCACAATCGACCGGCGACGACCTGACCGACGAGGCGATGCTTCGCGCGGCTGTCGATAGTATTGCCGCTGCGCCAAAACCGGTGTTTGCGCATCTCGTAACGCTTAACACCCACCAGCCTTATCGCGAGCCCGACAGCCCGACCGCCCTTTCGCGTGTCGATGCTCCTCGCCGTGTGGCTTATGCTCTTGAGGCTTTTCACCGTCTCGATGCGCAGATTGGCGATTTTCTCGACCGATTGCGCCGTCGCGGACTCTTGGAAAACTCGATTGTAGCCATCGTTTCCGACCATAACGACGTGGATTT
>JAQXVL010000065.1 GCA_029224905.1 Bacteroidales bacterium | reverse complement strand
GTCAGCGTGCGCTTCGACTGATGCTTCGATGGTGTAGCGGCGGGAGCGAGTGCGAAGATAGTCGCTGTAGCGCACGTCGGCGTTCGCTAAGCAACGGGCGACGCATTCAGCCAGGCTGTCGACGTTGTCGGGCAGGGCAAGATATTGCGGATAGTCGTTCGCCAGGAATTCCACGGCGGCACCACTACCGCGCGTTGCCACGATTGGCGTGCCGAACGATGCAGCTTCGTTGACGACGAGTCCCCAGCACTCGCGGCGCGAGGGCAACACGAGCAAGTGCGCACTGCGATACTGCTCTTCGAGTTGCGGCTTGGCGAGAAAGGGGATGACTTCGACGTTGTCGGGCACGTGCTGCTCGCGGCAGAATTCTTCGGTACGGCGTCCCGTGCCAATAAACTTATAATGTGAATTCGGGTCTCGGCGCGCCACTTCGATGGCGATGTCGAGGCCCTTATAGTTTTCATATTGCCCGACGACGAGCACGAAATCGCCGTCGAGTCGCGGCATTGCAGCATTGCGTTCCACCTCAGCGAGGCTCAGCGAACTGAACGGATAGGCGAAAATCGGCTTCCGACCGACCACCTGTCGGAGGTTGTCGGCTGCCGTATTGCCGGCGATGATATATGCCGATGCTCCGCCGACGACGAGTCGCTTGAGGCGGTCTTTCAGCGACGTGCCGAAAAACTGTTCGCCGTCGAAATTCAGCGCATAAGGGATGCCGAGTAGGCGCATGGTTTGCATTGCCATAATCTGCATCGGACTGTTGAAGCACCCGACGATGACCAAGTCCCAGCCTTGGCGAACGAGCGAGATGATGCGGAACGTAAACGAATTTTCGCCGCCGATTTTCCGACCGTCGAGGAATATAGCCTCGTGGTTACGCCCCTCGGAGCGTAGCCAGTCGGCATCGCGATTCGACGACGAACGTCGCTCGTAAGCCACCGTCAGCCGACACCGACGGGCGAGTTCGTTGAAGAAGCGCACGCGGTAGGGGGCTTCAATGTTGGTAAGGTAGAGTACGCGTTTCATCGAAGTGCTTCGTTAAGATATTCCATAGATTTAGCGCGATGGTCGGCAAGGAGTCGGTCGACGTCGGTGTAGTCGATTTCGACGTCGGCTTGAGCGATAGCCTCGTCGACGGTCGTGCAAAATTTGTCGGCGATTCCGTAGCGCTGCGAGGCGTCGCGGAGGCGGTATGCGCGCTCGTTGTCGTCAGCCATAATGATGAGCGGCTTATGGTAGAGCAGGGCGAAAATCGCGCCGTGGAACGAGTCGGTGTAGATTGCGCCGGCGTGGCTCACGAGGGCGAGCCAGTCGGAGGGCGACGCGTCGTAGATGGTCGTGTCGGCGTTGGTGATTGTCCATGCGGTGTGGTGCGACGAGGTGATAGTCACCACGGGTCGGCGGTATTTAGTGCGCAGCAGGTCGACCATTTGCTCGTGCTTGGCGCGTTGGCGTTCGTCGAGGCAGTAGAAGAGCGTGTAGTCGCCGAGACCGTCGGCGCGGTTGCTTTCGGCAAAGCGGAAGTCGCCGAGGAGCACCGTCGGGTCGCAGACAATCGGCGCGCGGCGCGCGGTGTAGCGTTCGACGAGTTGCTGCGACACGTCGTTGCGCACGGAGATGGCGTCGAAGTCGGCAAGGCATTTGCGCACGTCGGCTTCGAGCGAAGCGTTTTGCTCGAGTTGCCCGAAGCAAGCGGCATAACTCACCTTACGCGTAGAGCCCGACTTGAAGAAGTCGAGAAAATAGAACAGCCGCTCGCGACCGCTCCGGCGCGTGTTCCACACCTGGTCGCTGCCGACGTAGATGCAGTCGAAGCGTTCGGCGAGTTCGGCGAGGCGGCTTTCGTCGACTTTCTCCGTTTCTGTGAAATAATCTTGCCGAGCCCGTGCGAAAGCGTCGAGATAAGGCTTGCAGTAGGGCTTGAGTTTGTATTTGAAATATATCTTATAGCGGCGCGCCACTTTATGTGCAAACGTGCCGTCGTGGAGTCCGAGTTTGAGCAGAAGCGATGAGTCCTTTGCCGGGTTGTAGTTGATAAACGTCACGTCGTGGCCCATCGATTCGAGCACTTTCTTCGAGCCGAGGGCTTGCAGGAACGCGCCGTAGTTGCATTCGGAGTAGAAGGTAACGATTCCAATTTTCATCGCAGAAGATTTTTAAGTCGTTTGTCGAAAGCGAGTAATTTTTGGCAGGCTGTGGCACCGAGGCGAGTATGCCCGACGGCAGTGACAAAAGCGCCTGCCAGCGCACTTTTAAGTTGTAGTGCTTTGTATTTTAGAACGGTTTTTATGCGTCGGTCGAGCCCGGTGTAGTAGCGCAAGCGGTCGACTTTGCGGTTGACGGCAGAGCGGTCGACCACCGAGAGCGCTTCGTCGCGCGACAACGGCTCGCGCGTGATGTCCGCGGCGGCTTCGGCGAGCAGGTCTGCGCCTGCCGGGGTGTTGACGAGCAGAAAGTTGCAGCCGTTACTGTTAGCGCGGTAGATTCCCCACGGGTCGCCCACGGTGAGGTCTGCCGCATCCATAGCCAGGCAGTCGGCGCAACGCGAGCACGCCTCGACGTTCCAGATGTCGAGTCCGAACGGGATGGCGGAAAACGATGAGTAGTCGGAGTGCGCGCCGTCGGGATTGCCGATAATTCCGGGCCAGCCGTATCCGCGGAACACCCACGGCTCGTCGTCGGCGAGGTGGTGATAGCGCTGAACGTAGTCGGCAAAGCGGAAATCTTTTGTTTTGCGGCAGATGATTGCTATGGCGTAAACCTTGCAACGCACGTTGGCGAGCAACTGCCGTGCGCCCTTGATTTGGCAAGGTAGACCGATGATGAGCAGGCGGTCGCTTTCGCTGAGGCGACGAACTTTGGCGAGGTTTTGACCCCACATCGTCGGCGCGTAAATCGAGTTAGGCATCTCGGAAACCGTCGTAGCGTCGAGCAAGTCGGGAATCGGTCCGTCGGGCGATTTTCGCAGCGAGTAGACGAAACTGTTAGGGCGAGCCAAGAAGCGAGTTGCCAGAGCGCGGATTGTGCCGCCACTCGAAGCGGCGTGGCTGACAGCCTTGTCTGTTGCGAACGAAAGAAAAGCGTTTCCGTCGGCGATAGCGTCGAAGTTGATGCGGTCGGCGGGGACGAATCCGGCAGGGCAGACGCGGCTGCACAGACCGCAACCGACGCACCTGTCGGCGTCGACGGCGATGACATATTTCGCGCCGCGACGCACCGGCGTTAGTGCTTTGTGGGCACACGACGCCACGCACACGCCGCATTGCATACATTCATGCGGGTGAAATTCAGGGCACGCTCGGTTGCCGTTTTTTGTCGCGTCGTGGGTCAGCATATCTTAGGTTCTATTCTACAAAAGTAATTCAAATCGAGTGTAAAAGCAAATTTTTAGCCGACTTCGGTGAGATTATAGGTAAGAGGTAAGAGGTAAGAGGTGATTTTTACGACTTACCACTTACCACTTACCTCACTCGGAGCTGTTAATTCGTTAATTTCGTGGACTTTTTGCCGATTATTTTTGGCGCAACCAAATATAAAATGTACATTTGTGGACAAATTTATAGTTCTACTTTAAATTTGTCCACTTTTTGTGTAAATGTTTGATATTATGGAATATATAGATCGCGCCTTGGGGGCGCCATTGCAGAGCGTTCATGAGATTTTTCCGGTTGTTACGATGACGGGTCCTCGGCAATCGGGGAAAACGACCTTGTGTAGGCATCTCTATCCGGATTTGCCTTACATAAATTTTGAGAATGTGCAGAATGGACTTCTGTTTAATGATAATCCGGTGGGTTTTCTTGATAGTTTCGAGGACGGGGCAATAATCGATGAGGCGCAGTTGGAGCCTTCGGTTTTTCGAGCATTGCAAACCGTAGTCGACGAAGACCGCCACAACGGACATCGCCGAAAATTCGTTATTACAGGTAGCAGTAACTTCTCGATAATGGCAAAGAGTTGCGAGTCGATGGCAGGTCGCACGGCTCTGCTGACGTTGCTGCCTCTATCGGTGAACGAGATATTGCAAAGCCGACAAGAAGGGATTTCGACGAATGAACTGATGTTTCTTGGCGGTTATCCGCAAATATGGACATCCCCGGTTTCGGCAGCGGAAATCATCTTGCAGAGCTACATAGATACCTATGTTCAGCGGGATTTGCGGCAGATGATGAATATTAAGGATTTAAGTAAGTTTATGAAATTCCTTGGGCTATGCGCAGGGCGTATCGGTACGGAATTGAATCGTTCGTCGCTCGCCGTAGAAACAGGAGTCAGCGTTGCGACGGTCGATTCTTGGCTGAGTATTTTGGAGGCTTCTTATGTCGTATGGATGTTGCCGCCGTGGAGTACAAACGTAAACAAGCGCCTGACAAAATCGCCGAAAATGTACTTCTGTGATACCGGATTGCTGTGCTATTTGCTCGGAATCAGGGAGGCAAAGCAATTGGATAATTATCCTTTGAGAGGTGCCATTTTTGAGAATATGGTGGTCAATAATTTCCTAAAAGCGGCTTATAATGAAGGGAAAAAGCCGCGGTTGAGCTTTTTTAGAGACAAGACCGGACGAGAGATAGATTTGATTGTGGAGAATGTCGATGGCATCAGCGCATTTGAGATTAAGACTTCTACCGGATTTAATCCTGATTATTACAAGCATATACGGTATTTTGAGAAGACTTTCCCGACGGAAGTGCGTTATGCAACTGTAATCTATGACGGAGACACAACCTGCGAACAGGCTTCCTCCGGTTTGTACAATTTCAGAAATGCCAAGTTGTTTGAGAGGGTATAGGCGCCTGCGGCGCGGTTAGGCGGCATCTTCGATGCGTGGAATTGCCGGATGGTGCTGCCGTAGAAATTTATATGCACCTGAGTATCAACATGGTAGGGTCGCGCCTTGGTGCGACCGAGATGATGCGGCGAAAATACAATCGCCTGGTAGGTCGCACCAAGG
>JAQXVL010000064.1 GCA_029224905.1 Bacteroidales bacterium | reverse complement strand
TATGCAACCTCTGCTCTTAACATTTATTACGAAACAGGCTCTAAAAATCCTGTTGTTTTTATTCCTCTTCGGTCAGCGGAACTACCTTGTAGCCGCGCTTGCCGGTTTGGTAAAGTCCTGTGATAAACATCACCTTATCGGGCGTGTTGTCGCGCATTATTTCGTTGTAGATTTTTTCTACATCAGCCTCAGAATTAACCGGTACGTCGTTAATCGTAAGGATGATAAATCCGTCGGTGATGCCTGCTTCTTTGAATTTACCTGCCTTAACGCCGGCAACTTGTACGCCGCCGCTGATGCCCAAGCGCGATTTAGTCTTGTCGCTTACTTTCTGGAATGCGCAGCCGAGTGCGGTGAAGTCGGTATTCTTGGTAATCGTTGTGTTGCCTTGGTTGTTCTTGAGCGTAACTTCCGAGGTGTATGCCTTGTTGTTGCGGTAGTACTTGATAGTTACTTTGTCGCCGGGGTAGAAGCGGCTCATTGCTTCGTTGAGTTCGGCAAGATTGCGTGTCTTCGAGCCGTTGATTTCGGTGATTACGTCGTTGGCTTCGATACCTGCTTCTTTAGCGGCACTGCGGTCTTCCACCTTGTTGACGAAAATACCTTCGGTGATGGCTGTAATGTCGTGCTTGTCGGCGATGTCGGTCGTAAGTTCCGAGCAAGAGATGCCGAGCACGGCGCGTTGTACGGCGCCATATTTGCGCAAGTCGGTGATTACTTTCTTAACGATAGAAGTCGGGATGGCAAACGAATAACCTGCATAGTCGCCTGTGCGCGAGTAGATGGCTGTGTTGATGCCGACGAGTTCGCCTTTGGTGTTGACAAGTGCGCCGCCGCTGTTACCGGGATTGACAGCCGCGTCGGTTTGAATGAATGCGTCGATGCCCATTTGGCGGCTGTGGGTTGCTGAGCCGATGCTACGCGCTTTTGCCGACACAATGCCTGCTGTTACCGTCGAGGTGAAGCCAAAGGGGTTGCCTACGGCGAGCACCCATTCGCCAACCTTTAGTTCGTCGCTGTCACCGAATTCTATGGCGTTAAGCCCTTCGGCATCAATCTTCAGAAGCGCCAAGTCGGTCGATTCGTCGTTGCCGATTACTGTTGCCGTATACGATTTGTTGCCGTTAAGGGTTATCTCGAGTTTCTCGGCGCCTTGGATTACGTGGTTGTTGGTCACGATGTAGCCGTCTTCGCTGATGATTACGCCCGAGCCGAGTCCGAGTTGTTGTGGCTTCGACTCTTGTTGCTTACGCTGTTGTCCGCTGCCCGGACCGAAGAAGAATTCGAAAAACGGGTCGTCGAACGGCGAATATGATTGTCTCGGTGTTGCAAAACTCTTGATGCTGACCACGCTGTTGATTGTGCTTTCGGCGGCTTTTGTAAAGTCGGTCGGCGTTGCCGTCCGGCGGTTCATGCTGTTGCCTTCGTTGTCGGCGTGAATATTCGGTACCGCTACTACCAGCGCTAATGCCGATGCGAAAATTAACATCATTTTTTGATTAATCATTTTCATAGCTAAATCGTTAAATTGTTATTCTGATTAATATTCTTAATTGTTAAAATTAACTTTTCGGGTGCTAATTTACTACGAAAAAATTGGTAAATACAATAGTAGGGCGCTTATTTAAGATAATTTATAAATAAGCACCCTTTGATGTTGTCGAAATGTGAATGAAAACAAATAACTATAAAGATTATTCTTCGCTGCGGAGGATTTCGGTGCAGTCTTTCATTTCGCGGTATTCAGCCCATTCGGGGTCGCGTTCGGCATAGATGGTAATGGGCAGGAGTTCTTCGAAGTCGGACAGCGCTTTGTTGAGCAAGCTCTGGAATTTCTGCGTGCTTAATGCGTAGAACACCCAATTTCGTTCGCCGGCGCCGGTGTAGATGCCGGTCATAATCACGCCGGAGTCTTTCGCCGTTACGGCGTGGAAGGCTTCCGTGACGCTTTCCATGGTCTTCGACGTTGCTACGTCGGGCATTCCCGTCGGGTCGGGGGTGTACTTCCACGTTACTTCGATTCGGTCGGCATACTTGCCCGATGCAATCAGCGGCTCTACGCCCGAACGACCCGTCACCATTATCAGTTGTCCGTTGTCGCTCTCGGTCGGTGCTGTCCACCATTCGTTTCCTATTTTCGGTCTGCTCATATCGTTATTCTGTTTCGTTGACGCAAAAATAGCGAAAATACCTATAATTGGCAATCCCGAAGTTGCAATTTTGCCGTAAAAATCTTAACTTTGACGAAAATTTTCAACAAGATGAAAGATACGAAATCGGAATTTGAAGCGGTTCTGCGCGGCTGTCGTCAGATGTTTGCCGACAAGTTGAAGGATTATGGCGCATCGTGGCGCATCCTTCGCCCGGAGTCGCTTACCGACCAATTGATGATAAAGGCTATGCGCATACGCACGCTCCAGCGCGAAGGCGAGGCGATGGTCGACGAAGGTATTACGCCGGAGTTTGTCGCTATTGTCAACTACGGCATCGTAGGCATGATTCAACTCGCTGAGGGCTGTGCCGATACGGTCGACATCGATGCCGAACGTGCCCTTGCCCTCTATGATGCTTACGCCGAAGAAACCAAGCAGCTTATGCTGGCGAAAAATCACGACTACGGCGAGGCTTGGCGTTTTATGCGAGTAAGCACCTACACCGACTTGATTCTTACCAAACTCTATCGCACCAAGCAAATCGAAGACAACAACGGTAAAACTTGCGTGTCGGAGGGAATCGATGCAAACTATAAAGATATGGTCAACTATAGCGTCTTTGCCTTGATAAAACTCGGTTATGGCGAATGATTTCAAGCTGAAAACGAAGTGGGAAATCTACACCGTGTTGGCGCTACGGCTGGTCGTCGGTGCCACATTTGTCGTTTCCGGATTCGTTAAAGCTGTCGACCTTTGGGGCGTAGAATATAAGATTGCCGACTATCTCACCGCATTCGGTTGGGATTCGGCTAAGCCCTATATAGGCATCGTTGCCGTGATGTTGCCATTGACGGAATTTCTCGCCGGTCTGTGGCTTATTATCGGCTCATTCCGCCGTTTTGCCGTCTGGCTTATGCTGGCGATGATGGCGTTTATGTTGCCCCTGTCGGCATACATCGCGTTTGCCAACCCCGTGGCAGATTGCGGATGCTTCGGCGATGCTTTCGTCGTGTCGAACGGCGTTACGCTTGCGAAAAACATCTTCATAACCGCCGCTCTGGCGTTTCTGCTGACACGCAATCACGGCGTGCGGAGCATCTACGGTCCTGCCGTGCAGTGGATTACCGTGCTTTTGCCCTCGGTCTATCTGCTGCTCATAATGATTATCGGCTACAATTGGCAGCCCATATTCGATTTTCGTCCATATAAGATAGGTACGGCGATTGCCGATGCTTCGGCTGACAATTCCAACTTCCTGTTTACCTACGAGAAAGACGGCATGCAGCGCGATTTCGACGTCGACAACCTTCCCGACAGCACGTGGACTTTTGTCGACCGCAATCAAGTCGAGGTTGCCGGCGACGACAACATTCGCCGCATTGCCATCTTCGATGGCGAAGACGAGGTGACCGACGATGTGCGCCTTGCCGACGGCGACGTGCTCTTGCTGCTTATCAGCGACATCTCGCAAATCAACGTGGCTTATACGTTCAAACTGAACGAACTTTATAATAATGTGTCGGAGTCGGGCATTAACCTGATATGCCTTACCGGCAATTCCGAGAGCGAAATCGCGCAATGGCGCGAAATGTCGATGGCAGACTATCCCATTTACACGATGGACTCGAGTGAACTCAAGTCGCTGGCGCGCGGCAATCCCGCGGTGGTTTGGCTGCGCGACGGCGCCGTGCTCTACAAGTCGACTATGGATGGCGCCGACATCGAGGCAATCCTTTCGGGCAAGCCCGTCGACGAATTTATCGGCAGAGAATTTCACGTCTTTATTTGGCTTACAACCCTGCTCTTTGCCGCCATGTCGCTGCTGCTCTTCATAAATCGCTCGCCTTTATTGATTAAATTAACAAAACGATTGAGGAAGAATCAAAATAAAGAATTACCTTTGCATCAGAATTTGCAAAACCAATTAAATAATCATAAACAACAAACAAAAATGAGAAAGAATATCGTAGCAGGCAACTGGAAGATGAACACTACTCTTCAAGAGGGTGTTGCATTGGCTAAAGAAGTTAACGAGGCATTGAAGACTCGTACACCGAACTGTGACGTAATTATCGGCGTTCCTTTCACACACTTGGCATCTGTAGCAGCAGCAATCGATACCGACAAGCTCGGTCTCAGCGCTGAAAACTGTGCAGACAAAGTGAGCGGCGCTTACACCGGTGAAGTGTCGGCAGCTATGGTTGCTTCGACAGGTGCAAAATATGTAATCCTCGGCCACTCAGAGCGTCGTCAATACTATCACGAAACTGCAGAAATCCTCAAAGAAAAAGTTGGTTTGGCTCTTGCTAACGGACTTACTCCGATTTTCTGCATCGGCGAAGTGCTCGAAGAACGCGAAAACGGCACTTACTTCGACGTTGTTAAGGCTCAGGTAGAAGGCTCGTTGTTCGACCTCTCTGCTGAAGATTTCGGCAAAATCGTACTCGCTTACGAGCCGGTTTGGGCTATCGGTACGGGCAAAACAGCTACTGCCGACCAAGCACAAGAGATTCACGCGTTCATTCGCAAAACTATTGCCGACAAGTATGGCGCTGAAGTTGCAGAAAATACTTCTATCCTCTACGGCGGAAGCTGCAAACCGACCAACGCTAAAGAACTCTTCGCTAAGCCTGACGTAGACGGCGGTCTTATCGGCGGCGCTGCCCTCAAGGCTGACTCGTTTATGGGTATCGTTGACGCATTCTAATTAAACCCTTATAAAATAGGCTGCAATATATATTTTGATTATATTTGCAGCCTATTGATTTATTTATGAAAACTATCTCAAATTATCTAAGTGCCGTAGGAGTTGCCGTTGTCTTGGCGATGCCCTGCGCAAATGCACAAAAGAATCTTGCCGACACACTGCAGAAGTTGTCGCAGGGTCGCATCGTAGTGCACGAGCCGGCAGGTTTGCAGAGTCGCATCGAGTCGGACACGGTAGTTGCCGCCCGCTCGTCGTCGGGTACGCGCCTCGTCCATAAGGCAGGCTACCGCATACAAGTCTACAGCGACAACCATCCGCGTAATGCCAAAAGCAAAGCGTCAGCCATCGCTGCACGCGTCTCGGCGGCATTCCCCAACTTGCGCACTTATACAATCTACAAGGCTCCCTATTGGCGCCTGAAGGTGGGCGATTTCGTCGACCACGACGAGGCTGTCGAAGCGATGCGCGACCTCAAAAAGGCATTTCCCGCCTACGCCGGCGATATGATTGTCATTAGAGATAGAGTAACTATTATTGAATGATGGACAACACTTCTATGTTGGATGGTATGGAAATGGAAAAAGTGAAAGCCATTGCCGACCATTATAAAGCAATCTTGCAACTCATCGGCGAAGACCCCGAACGCGATGGCTTGCGCAAAACCCCTATGCGTGCCGCCAAAGCATTGGCTTTCCTCACATCGGGCTACCGCCGCGACGCACAGACGGTGCTGAGCTCGGCAATATTCGAATATGCCGGCTCGAAAATCGTCGTGGTGCGCGACATCGAGTTCTATTCGCTTTGCGAACACCACATTTTGCCATTCTACGGCAAGGTGACAATCGGATATATTCCCGACGTAAATATGATAGGGCTGAGCAAACTGGCTCGCTTGGTGGAGGTCTATGCCCGCCGACTTCAGGTGCAAGAACGCCTCACGCGCGAGATTTGCGACGCACTGACGTCGACGCTCAGCGCAAAAGGAGTTATCGTTTGCTGCTCTGCCGAGCACCTTTGCATGAAGATGCGCGGCGTTGAAAAAGAGCTTTCGGCAACGCAAACAATAGAATATAGCGGCGAATTTGAAAATATTTCGCTCCGCCAAGAGTTCTTTAATATGTTGCAAAATAAGATGTTATAAATTTTAGCCGAAAAAAGATAGATTTTTTGTTGAAAAAATGCGTTGAAAAATTTGGCTGATTCAAAAAAACTCTCTACCTTTGCAATCGCAAACGAGAAAACAAGTTTGCATAGGATATTGAAAAGGTTAGTATGCCGGCAACGGCAAATGCGAAAATAGCTCAGTTGGTAGAGCACGACCTTGCCAAGGTCGGGGTCGCGGGTTCGAGTCCCGTTTTTCGCTCCAAGAAACAATGCTGAGAGCAGCACCGGTAAATCGCGAAAATAGCTCAGTTGGTAGAGCACGACCTTGCCAAGGTCGGGGTCGCGGGTTCGAGTCCCGTTTTTCGCTCAACAACTTGTCCAGGTGGCGGAATTGGTAGACGCGCTACTTTGAGGGGGTAGTGGTCATTGGATCGTGTGAGTTCGAGTCTCATCCTGGACACCAAATAAAACATAGGAAGGCGCTTTCGTCTAGAGGCTAGGACGTGGCCCTCTCACGGCTAAAACACGGGTTCGATTCCCGTAGGCGCTACTGCAAGGATGAAATCATTCAGGTTTCATCTTTTTAGTTTTATCCCCTCCCAAATCCGTCGGCGGATTATCTCGGCGGTCGTGATACTATACGGTTTATTTGTCCCATTAGGCTCATTTTTTAGTTTTATTTCCGTTTCAGCAGAAGTAGAAGCCGCCACTGAACCTTCTGCGATATTTTGCTTGCCACTACGCGCTGACTGCACTATTTGGTCGATAGTACGGTCGCCTTCGGAAAGAAATGTGTTGGTCTTAATAACTCCGGAACTTCAAATGTTAATGAGTCTTATGGTACTAATGGCCACACTTACCTTTTAATATAATCTATTGCGGCGTTCAGTTGGTTGTCGATGCCGGCTTTTAGGCTTTCGGCGTCGAACGGGCAAGAAATGTCGGGAGTTATGCCAATTCCTTCCACGATTTCGTCGTTGGCGGTTTTATACATCCATGTGGTTGTTTTGACGTAGTGGTCGCCGCTCGTGCTGCCGAAAGAGCCGTTGTAGTAGAGGTCGACGTCGTCGACAAGGCTTCCGGTGGCTCCGTAGGTGCGTTCGCCGACAACGACGCCGTTGGGCATCTGCTTGGCAATCTGTGCTGTGATTTCGGCATTGCTGATGCTGCGCACGTCGGCAAGTACCACAACCGGGCATTTCGGGGCAGTGCGCTCTTTGCTGTACGGGTGGAGCGAGTAGGGCGTCCACGGTCCGAAGTCGTATCGACCCGTTCCGGTTTTCGAGCGGAAATAGCCTATCAGGAATTTGTCGTCGATGAGCGGTCCCATAACGTAGTTTTGGTCGTTGTTGTATCCGCCGCCGTTATTGCGCACGTCGACGATTATGCCTTTGAGGTTGGCGTGATTTTGTGCCAGGTCGATGTAGTTGTCTACCACGTCTTTTACTTGTCGGTTAAAACTGTCGGTGAGTTTTGTGAAACGGTAGGTGATAAAGAAAATCGACAGGCGTAGGTAGAGGATATCGTTGTCGATGAGGCACGACAGGTAGTGCTCGGCGTCGCGCGACGTGTCGGCAAATGTTTCTTTGACGTTCGAAGTTCGTCCGGTTTTGTGAAAACTTTCAGCGAAAGCGTCGCTGAAGAGTCGTTCTTCTTGCTGAACGTGGTAGTAAGGTCGAGCCGCCGCTTCGTCGCCGCCGGGCGACACCCAGAACGAAGCGCGGTCGGAGTCGGGACGCTTGATGTTGCGGATAAAGATAGCCATATGGTGGTCGCGCAGGCTCGCGCACATTTCCGTATATATTCTCTCGAGTTCGTCGGTCGAGGCAAATTCGACGCGGTCGAGCTCTTCGATTTGCGGACGATATTTGGCGCGTGCGGCATCCCAGTCGGTAGTGTCGACTTCCCACCACGAGTAGTAGTTGTTGATGCCTTGCCACACTCTGTCGAATTGCTGAGTCAAGGTGAGGTAGTCGAGGTCGTTCGGGTCGTAGATTTCGGGCGCTTCATCGCGGCAACCGGTTAGGAGTGCTATGAGTGCTATCAGGAGAATATTGCGTTTCATTTCTTGTTGGTTTTGAAGAAGTACGTTGCACCTATGGTAAACGAGTAGGTTGTGTTGTAGCGAGGCTGACTTGCCGCCGACTTTTTGTAGAGATCCGACAGACCGTAGAGCATTTTTGCTTCGCCGGAGATTCCGAAACTGTCGCTGATGCGATATTTCACGCCCAAACCGGCAATCATACCACCGTCGAAACGGTTGTCGCGCTTGGCGTTGAAGGGCACGGATTCGTCGTAGTGATAGACTGCGTCGGGCGGCATGATGGTGCTCTCGTAGTCGTCGCCGTCGAGCGGGCTGTCGGGAAGCGGTGTCTCGCCGCAACGGTGACTCGAGGTCCATCGTCCGACGTATGCGCCGAGGTCGACAAAGCCTTTCACTTTCTTTCCGCCGAACGAAAAGCAGGCGGTAAGCGGTACGTCGATATAGGTGTTGTTGGTCTTTTCGTAGATGCCTTCATAGATGCCGGTGCGGTGCATCTTGTAGCCTTTTTGCATATATGTCGGCACGGCACGCAGAGCGAACCAGTCGTTGAAGTCGTAGCCCAAAGCAATGCCGACAGTGGCTCCGTTGCGTCCGCCGTAGCGTAGGTCGTAGGCGTAGCCTGTGTCGGTGTCGAGGTTGTTGCGCACGCCGCCAAATTCAAGTCCGATGCTGAATTGTGCTGATGCGCTGAGTGCCGTTATGGCTGCGAATAATATGGTGAGATTTATTCTCAGATTCATTCTTTGAGTTTTTTGTTTCCTACAAAGATAAGCGAAAGCGATAAAATGACAAAATTCACGGTTGTAATAATTGTTTGTATTGAATAATTGCAAATATATTTACGTTATTCGTAGATTTTTACAACGAAAATTGCGAAAATTCTGAAAAATTGCTAAATTTGCCTCGCTCTTTTATCATAAGAATATTTTAAACACAAAGATAATGAAAACGATTTCACGATTAATTCTCGCATTGGTAGCGTGCACATTGTCGGTTACGGCGATGGCAGGCATACCGAAAAAGTTTGCAGCCCCCAAGCGTGAGGCTCCGTCTGTTCAAAAGAAGTCGGCGGTCGTAGTTCCGTCGAAAACGGCATACGGCTGGGTGACGCGCGACCGCGGTGGAGTGCCTCTCGGTTTGGCGTCGTTCGACCTAAGTGCTCCGACGCAATTGACGTCGCTTTTCCCGTTGGCGGATAAGGCATTTGCCGGCGCTTTTGCTAATGGAAAGTACTATTTCTATCGCTATAGCGACGATGCCGAAAATCAAGACTTGATTCCGTTGGCATTTTCGACGGTCGATTTGTCGACCGGTGCCGTTTCCGACATTGCCGATTGGTCGGATAAGGCGTTTATTATGAACGATATGACTTACGACTATTCGACCGGCAAGATGTATGCCATCGGCCGCGCCGTAGGCTCTGACGAGATACTCACAAGCCTGACCTTCGAATACTCGTTTCTGATGAGCATAAACCTCAATACGGGAGTCGTTACCGTTGAGAAAGAGTGGATAGATTGGACGACGCTTATCAATCCGACCTATCTTACGCTTGCCGCATCGCTCGACGGCACGCTCTATTCGGTCAACGCCAACGGCATGCTTGTGAAGTTTGACCGCGATAACGATTGGAGCGAGGTTGTAGTCGGGCCGACGGGATTGCAACCCGGTCAGTATTTGCAGACTATGGAGTTCGACCACGACACCGAAACGCTTTATTGGGCTGCCGACTATAAGTCGATAGTTTCCAACTTGGCAGTCATCGACACCGAAACAGGAGTAGCTTCCGTAGTCGATAATTTGGGAACCGACAGCCGTTTGGCTGGTCTTTACATCCCCTTCACACAGCCAGCAGGTGCCGCACCTGCCGCAGCCGGCAATTTCCGCGCTATTGTCGACCGGGATGGCGCAAACAAAGTTACACTACTTTGGACCAATCCGACGAAGACTTTCGACGGCTCCGACATCGCTACGCTTTCGACTGTAAAAGTTGTGCGCGGCAGCGACGTTGTCAAGACGTTTACCGCTCCTGCGGTAGGTGCGGAGATGACGTTTGTCGACCAAACCGACGAGCCGGGACTTTATACATATTCAGTCATAGCCACCAATTCAGTCGGCGACGGCATGACAGCCGCTCTCCATCAGTGGGTGGGAGCCGACGTGCCCGCTGCGGTAACTCACCTCGGCATCGGTCGTAACGACGACGGCTCGGCAATCCTTCAATGGACCGAGCCCGAACTCGGCATCCACAACGGCTGGATTGACCGCTCGTCGTTAGGCTATAAGATTACTCGTCATCCCGACGAAGTGGTGCTCGCTACCGACCAAAAAGGCACTGAATTTGTCGACGCGTCGATTGTCGACATCGATAAATACAGTTACACCGTCGAGTCGCACAACTCAGCCGGCGTGGGCGCTGCGGCTACCAGTGTCGAAATTTCGCTCGGCAGCACAATCGCTCAATTCCCGTACAACTGCTTGTTCGAAGACGTAACGGTGTTCAACACGTGGACCGTTGTTAACGTCAACGGCGGCTCGACATGGTCGTGGAAAAAGCGTGACTTGAAAGATTATGCATGCTTTGCAATGTATCAATACGACAATGCAAACGATGCCGACGACTATCTCATTTCGCCGGACCTCCGCCTCAAAGCCGGACACTCCTACGAGTTGAAGTTCAACTATCGCGGCGCAAATGCCAACTATGAAGAAACCTTCGAAGTGCATTTCGGTCAAGGCCGCACAGCTGAAGCGCAAGCCGCTATGCTCAAAAACTACACCGTAAAAACAGGCGACGGAGCTTTCAGCACCGTTCAGTTGCCCGAGATTACCGCCGACGGCATCTACAACATATCGTTCCGCGCTACTTCGCCCAAAGGCCGCTACAATATCTACATTACCGACGTGACAATCACCGACCTCGGTGGCGGAACTTCGGGCGGCGATACCGGCGACACCGACGAAATCACGGCGCCTTACAACCTCAATGCCGAGGTTGACGGCGCAGGACGTGTTACCTTGACTTGGAATCGCGAAGTGTCGGGCACGGAAACGAATATTTTCGACGATTTCGAAACCTACGACAAATGGCAAATCAATCCGACGGGCAAGTATAAATGGTACTACATCGACGGCGACCAAGGTATTCCTTATGGTGCCGACAGCGAATATGACGCTTATCCTAACGAATGGGCACCGATTGCGGCGATGATTTTTGCGCCAAACGAACTCAGCACGGACGTTTCCGACGCAAATCCGCCCTACAGCGGCGACCAATACTTGATGTTCAAGAGCAACTACTCTGCCGGCGACGGCTCGCGTCCCGCCCCGGCTCCCGACGACTATTTCATCTCGCCGGCTCTGAACTTCGGCAAAGACTTCGTGTTTAGTTTCTACGCAAAAGCCGACCCCGACTTAGCCGGACAAGAGTGGGGCGATACCGACCTTTGGAATAAAGAGAAAATCCAAGTGGGCTACTCCGTCGGAGGCCGCGAACCTTCCGACTTCGTATGGCTTACCGAAGCGCCCGAAACGATTCGCGACAGTTGGACGCAGAAGCAATACACCATCCCCGGCGACGCCCGTTATGTATGCATCCATTACCTCACGCCCGAAAACGGCTATCTGCTGTGCGTCGACGACGTGTTTATCGGCATCCAAAATGCTTCGTCGCAAGCACGCGCCGCACGGAAGGCTACTTTCTCGGCGTTCGACGTCTATCTCGACGACGTTAAGGTTGGCTCGACACAGTCGACTATCTACGACCTCGGCATTGTCGAAGAAGGCTACCACACGGCAAAAGTTGTCAGCGTCTACGAAGAAGGCGAATCGGCTCCTGTAAGCGTAGCATTTACCATCGGCAACGGCGCTGTAGGCAATCTTCAAGCCGGTGTAAAGGTCTATCCGAATCCGGCAAGCGACTACGTTGCATTCGGCACGTCAGTCGACCGCGCACGCTTGCTCAATGCTACAGGCTCTGCTGTTGCCGAGGCTTCGAATTGCTCGTCGATGAGCCTTCGCGGCGTGGCTAAGGGCATCTATTTGCTCCAAATCACCGTAGCCGGCAAGATTTCGACCACAAAACTCATTGTGAAATAGCTCAGAATCTCTTTTCGACCATACGAAATAATCCCGGGTCCGCTGACTTGGGATTATTTCTTTTTCGGACATGGTTTCAATTCAATCGACGCAGATAATTTTTTATCTAAAAAATTTGGATGTTAGCAACGAAATCGTTACTTTTGCGTCGTAATTCAAAAGCACATTGATTTTATGAAAATTTCAGAACTGATTAAGATTGTTTCCAAGGCAGGATGTCGGTTCTTAAGAAGTGGAGGTCGTCACGATATTTGGATAAACCCCCAAGGTGAGAAATTTCCATTACCAAGGCACCAATCTGAAGAAGTTCCGAAAGGTCTTGAGAAAGCAGCAAAGAAATGGGCAGGGGTCAAATAAGCCCCTCTCATTTCAAATAATTAAAGATGGAATTTACATAATTCGATGTGCTTTTTTTAATGCTAAAGATATGAAAGTGAAGGCTCTTGTTGAAAGAAATGACAACAATTTTTATTCAATCACTACCGAACAAGCTGTTGCCGGGAATTATTTCGGCGGCTACGGCTATTCCGTACAAGAGGCAAAAGCTGATTTTATGGAAAGCGTTCGCGAGATGATTGAGATGGCTAAAGAAGAAGGAAAAGATGTTCCAAATGTTGAGGACATCGAATTTGACTTTCAGTATGACATTCCCTCATTCTTCAATTTCTTTGATTGGATAAATATTTCAGCTTTTGCAAAACAAGCCGGAATAAACGAATCAAAAATGAGGGCTTACAAATCGGGATTGGCAACGGCGAGCGAAAAAACCGTTTCAAAAATTCTCCGTACCGTAAAGGCTATGGGTGCTGAATTAAGTTCAGCAGCTTTATAGCATCAATGTGCTTAAATTACTACTGTTGGTTGGGAAATTTTCTTCTCGACCAACTTTTTATTATGAAACAGGCTCTAATACGATGATGTATAGAATTGTATGCAAAAATTCTCCTCTCGGCGTGACATTTGCCGACCGTTTGGAAATAAAAGCCGTTCGATTGTTCCGATTTGTCTAAATTTGTTGTAATTTTGTAACCCAAAAAGCAAAGCCGATGAATAAACTACTGTTAACACTGAAATTGCTGGTATCGCCACGTCCGACTTGGGCGCAGTTGCTTGGCGGTTCGACTTCCTCGTCGGAGTCGGAGCGTAAGTTGTTTTACCCGTTGGTGTTCGTCGTGGCTCTGAGTGCGGTGGGGTTGTTCTGGCGGGAAGTTAATTTGACGGTCGGTGATGTTGTAATCTCTGCGATTGCTCAAGCCATTGCATACATTCTGTCGCTTTATATTTGCGTTATAGCAATTTCGTGGGGGCTGAATTTTGTGGTCGAAAAAGATGCTTTTGTGGCTCCCGGCAAGGTTAAGACTTTCGTCATCTATTGCTTGTCGATTCTAATGCTGATACACATTGTGAAAAATTTGCTGCCTGCCGAGTCTGCCTTTTTCGACTTGTTCCCGATTTATCTGATTATTCCGGTGTGGCAAGCCGCAGAGTTTTTGCACATTGATAAAGATAATACCGGCTTTTTTGTCGTTGGAGCAACCGCGCTGTTGCTTGTAACGCCTTGGGTGATTAACGCATTGTTGTCTTTTTTCGTTTAAGCACATGAAACTACAAAATGTAAATATACGTAATCGCCGCGCGACGTTCGACTTCGAAATCGTCGAGCGCTACGTTGCAGGCATCGTACTTACCGGCACCGAAATCAAGTCGATTCGCTTGGGTAAGGCGGGGTTGACCGATTCGTTCTGCTATGAGTCGGGCGGCGAGATTTGGATAAAAAATATGTATGTCGGCGAGTATTTCTATGGCTCGTACAACAATCATCAGTCGCGTCGCGACCGCAAACTCTTGCTCAACAAGAAGGAGATTGCCGCGCTCGGAAAGGCATCGAAAGACAGCGGCTTTTCGATTGTTCCGCTGCGTGTGTTCATCAACGATCGCGGTTTGGCAAAGGTCGAAATCGCATTGGCACGCGGTAAGAATGAATTCGACAAACGTCAGTCGATTCGCGAGCGCGAAGACCGTCGCGAAATGGACCGAATGTTCAAGCATTAAGCATTAGCGTCGGCACACAAGCAGTACGTGCCGATTGTCGTAGCAGGTGGTAGCGTAGATATGCACGTTGCCGCCTTCGTTTATTTTCAGGCGCTTGCGAAGTTCGGCGGGCGTGAGCGGAAAATGGCGGCAGGTGATGTCGGCAGCGGGGTAGAGCGTGCGCAGTTGCTTGAGGTCGGGCTTGCTCATCGTGAGAATGCGTTCGACCACGTATTGCTTGCCGGGAAAATCGACGACAGCTGCGTCGCCGACAAAGAGTGCCGTGTCGGGCGAAATTTTTGCGATGCCGTATGCTTCCGCCAGTTGGCTGAATTGCCGCGACTTCATAACCGACGCATTCGGCACCAGTAGATGTTTTCCTTCTTGCGGATGCGCGTAGGTCGGCGTTTCGGGGTTGGCGCTGTAGCGCGTCGCGAAGGTTTCGATGCGGTCGGATTCGTAGTTGATGGTATGAATCATCGGCGGCTCCGTGCCGGAGGTGGTGAAGTCGATTTTGAAAAGAAGTTCTTTGCAATCGTTTTTGACCGACACAATCCAAACGTCGGTCGTTTCGGGATATTCTTTGATGGTTTGCGCAATGTCGACCATCGGCGAACCTTTTACGACGATGAATTTCACCGCCGAGCGGATGTTGTCGACGATTGTTTGCAGATGAGGCGTGCAGTCGGCAAACGAGTAGAGTCGTGTCGAGGCGGTTTCGCCGCGGCGAGACGGGTCGACGAAGCACGCATCGTAGCCGCCGAGGTTGAGCGAAGCATCGACGGCGTCGCGACATTCCGCCTCGATATTCGTTACGCCGAGTCGACTGAAGTTGTGGCGAGCCGTTGCGGCTACATCGGGATTGATGTCGCAGCAAGTGAGTCGGCGTGCGTTTTGAGCAATGTAGTAGGCATCGATGCCCAGTCCGCACGTCAGGTCGTAGACGTTTCTGCAGCCCGCAAAGAGCGTGCCGTGAAGCTTTGCAACCGGCTCGGCGGTACATTGCTCGATGGATACGGCGGTCGGATAGATGAGCCGTTCGCCCAACTCCGGCAACTTGCGACGTGCCTTTTGGCGGCAACTGATTTGCGTTATGGCAAAGTCGAGGTCGAACGTAAGCCCGCTGAATTTCTTCAAGCGCAACTTTATCGGGTCGCTTGAGCCGTATTGCTCTAAAAATGCGTTAAACTCTTTGCTGTCGATGCAATCTAAATTCATATGCGGCGTTTAATTGAACTACAAAGTTAACGCTTTTCGTATTGAAAATCATATTTTACGTTGTATAAATCGCTATAATTTGCGCAATTAAGCAGGTTTTGTGTTAAGGTGTGTTAAATTTGTAACGCTGATTAAACCAATACAAATAAACCGAGTCAAAGCATTGACTTCAGAAACATACAATAGCATACTTGAGAGATTCTGTAAATTATTCAAGTAAAAATAAATAACTTTTTCGTATCCGATTAAGGCACCTTGAACTGAGAAGCGAAGGGTGCCTTTGCAACATCCGACGAAAACGAAAGCCGACTCGCAGAGAGCCGGCTTTTGATTCTTTAGAGAAAGAGCGATTAGTATTCGGTCTTGTCTTCTTTAGCCTCCCATGCTTTGAAAGCATTGATGCAGTCGGTGTGCTCAACGTGGACGCAGGGGATAGAACGTTCGCTCTTGGGTTTGTCGAGTTCTTCGTAGATAAACTTGTCGCTGAAGTCGATAGCATCGGCGTCTTCTTTGGTGTTGCCATAGTAGATTCGCGCCACGCCTGCCCAATAGAGAGCGCTCAAGCACATCGGGCACGGTTCGCACGAGCTGTAGACGTAGCAACCGTCGAGCTTAAAAGATCCTACTTTTTTGCAAGCCTGGCGAATAGCGTTAACTTCAGCGTGTGCTGTGGGGTCGTTGTCGATGGTCACGGAATTAGATGCAACGGCGATAACTTCATCGCCTCTGACAATGACAGCGCCAAACGGACCTCCACCGCGTTCAACGCTTGCGAGCGATGCATCGCTCGCTTGTTTGAGAAAACTCAAATCTTTTTCGGTGATTTCAATCTTTGTCTTCATATCTTGTATTATTCTGTTTTTTAGACGAAATGGACCTCAAAGTTACGCTAAATTTTGGCAAAAACCAACAGATTTTTCAAAAACTTTCGTTACTGCACATCGGATTTGTGCGGTTTTTCGCTTGTTGCGCCGAAGCGAGGCCACCTGAGGTTGGGGAATACGGTCAGGCGCAAGCGCGTTGAGCCGTAGGGCACAAGTTCGATGGTCTGTGTCGGCTGTCCGTCGGAGCATGCGAGTCCCGGAGCGGGTACGGGCGGTGTAAATCGGTTGGCTACAAGTTGCCAGTCGAGCACTTTCTTTGCCGGTACTTTGATGCTTATCGGCGAATTACCCTCGTCGAAGGGAAATCCCTCGACTTTGCGGCGTACCACTTCGAACCGGGTTTGCGCATCTGCCGCCATGCAGTCGATGCCGTAGTTCCAATCGTCTGCAGGACGCAGGTCGTAGCATACGAAATCGGGATTTTCCGACTTTTTGCCGTTGAGGTTGGCGTATACTTTTTTGTCGATTGTTTGCTTTGTCGGGACTGGGAATGAGAACAACAGCGGTCCGCGCTTGACGTAAGTGCCTTGATTTGCCGGCATTTGCTCGAGACGTGCGTCGATGTCGAATTGGAGCGTAACAACGTCGCCGGTCTTGAACGTGCGCACAATTCGGGCGAACGTGCCGGGTATCATTGTTTCGGAGCTTTCAACGCCGTTGATGAGCATTGTTGCCGAGTTGCACCATCCGGGAATGCGCACGGCGAATGCCATCGTTGTCGGATTGTCGACGGTGAAGCGGAAGTTGATTTGGTCGTCGAACGGATATTCGGTTTCTTCGACGATAGTCATTGTGCCGCCGTCGGGGAGTTTGCGAGTGAAGGTCGACGGGCCGAAGAGTGCGGCAACGCAACCGCCGTCGCGTGTGGTGAGCCACATTCTGCCGACGTAGTTAGGCATAAATCGGTGCACGTTTCCGGCGCAGCATTCCGTCTCGTGGCTCGGGCGGTATTGCATCCAGTTTAAGCCGTATTTGAACGCATTATGGTTCGATTCGCCTGTCGAAATCACTTGGTTGACCGACGACAGATATTGCAGCGAGCGGAAGTCTTTGCCCACGGCGCCGAGTCCGGCGTTGAAGATGGCTGTTTCAATCATGTCAGCCCATTTTGTGCTGCCCGTCACTTCCAGGAAATATCCCCAAGTCCAGGTGAAATCGCTGATGTCGCACGTTTCGTGGCTGCAGAGCGGGTCATTGCCGGTCATATGTTCGGCGCTGGAGGGAATACCGTCGGGCAGCAAGTGGTCGCGTTCGATTTTGCGCTCTATGTTTAGAGCAATTTCAAGGTAGCTGGATTTGCCGGTGTAGGAGAAGAGCATTAAGGGTATCTTGAGCATTTCGGCAGTCGTCACGCCGTGTTCGTGGATTGGGCTGTCGTCGGCAGCCGTCACGGCATTGATGCGGAATTTGCCCAGCGCATAAGCCTTCTCGGCAAGGTCGAGCAATTGCGGATTTTTGGTTATACCGTAAGTCTAAAGGATGCCTTCGAGGTTGACAATCGAGCGGCCGTCGCTGTCGCGGTCGCCGCCAAGAGCCTCGGGCGTAAAGGTGAGGTAATGCTTTTGCAAGGCTTCAACGACTTTGCTGTCGCCGGTGGCTTCGTAGTAAGCTTTTATGGCGCGGAAAAATACGGCAAACGGCCACGATTGCTTGATGTCGGTCGGACCGAGGCGACCGTTGTCGGCGGCGTGTTGGAGCGTGTAGAAAATGCCGGCTTCGCCTTTGTCGATGAGCGCTTTGTCGTCGAGGAGGTAGCCCAAACGAAGCAGTCCGTCGGTGTAGTAGGCGGTCTGCTCGTAGCGCCACCAGCCCGCGCCGTGGTTTTCCGCCTCACGCTTCAGATTACCAGCCCAAAGGCACGAATTGAACGGGTAGGAGATAGCCTCCGGATGCCCCGTCATTCCGGTTTTCTGCCTGTCGAGAAACTCACCGAGCCAGCCGTTGGCTGTTACGTTGTCGACGTTGCCGCCGCCGTAACGACCGTAGTCGCTATACACTGTGTGTTGAGCCTCGGAGGTTATAAAGGCTGCAACTGTAGCTGCTATTAACAATACTTTTTTCATTAGTTTATGTTGTTTTAGATGATTTTTGCGTTATATCCGGCAGCTGTAAGCAGTTCGCACACCTTTTTGCGGAGGTCGCCTTGAATAAGGATTTCGCCGCCGCGAGCCGAGCCGCCCACGCCGCATTTCGTTTTGAGCATGCGTGCCAGTTCTTTGAGGTCGTCGTCCGAGCCGACAAAGCCTTCGACGATAGTTGCGTCTTTGCCTTTGCGGTTTTTGCGGTCGAGCACCACCTTCAGTTTCTGCTTCGCCGGCGGAAGCGTTTCCGGTTCCTGCTCGTCGTCGATGCTTTCGTATTGCATATCCGGGTTGGTTGAGTAGACTATGTTAAGTCGCTTTTTCCAATCGTTGTCTTTCATTTTCGTCAGTTTTTTATTGATTCTTCAAAGATATAGAAAAATTGTTTCCAAAGCAAATTCAAGGTTGATGTTTTTTATTTGCATATTACGACGTGACCCCTGAGAGTCGTTAAACTTTCAGGGGTCTCGCACTTTAATGCTAATGGATCAACTATTTCTCCCAGTGAATTTTCACTTTGTTGAGGTCGCGTGAGTTCGGGGCTATTGCCAACTCGAAGTCGCCCGGTTCCCAATCGTATTTCAAATCGCTGTTGTAGAATTTGAGTTGCTCAGTAGTTACGGTGAACGAAACGGTTTTGGTTTCTCCGGGGTTGAATTCGAGTTTTTCAAAGCCTTTCAATTCCAAAATCGGTCTCGATGTCGAGGCAATCAAGTCGGTGACATAGAGTTGCACGATTTCCTTACCCGAGCGCTCGCCTTGGTTGGTCACGTCGATACTTACCACGATGGCATCGTTTTCGCCTTTCGCCGACGTCTTGTCGACGCGGAGATTGCTGTATGCGTACGTGTTGTAGCTCAGTCCGTAGCCGAAGGGATAGAGTGGGGTGTTGTTTTCGAGCGGGATGTCGATATATTTGCTGACAGCTCCGGGATTCTCGTATTCGCCAATCGCTCTTCCGGTGTGCAGGTGGTTGTAGTGTATGGGCACCTGACCTTTGTAGCGCGGGAAGGTCGTCGTGAGTTTCGCCGAAGGATTGACTTTTCCGGTGAGCACGTCGGCAATGCCGTCGGCAGCCGATGTTCCGCCATGCCAAGCCTCTACGATTGCCGGGAATGTGGCATCTTCGTCGGTGAGCACGAGCGGACGTCCGCTCATTACGAGCACAATGACGGGCTTACCGGTGGCTTTGAGCGCTTTGAGCAATGCTTTCTGGCTGGGTGGCAAGCCGATGTAGACACGCGAGTTTACTTCGCCTGACCAACCCGACGGCTCGCCTACGCAAGCCACAACCACGTCGGCATCTTTCGCCGAAGCAACTGCCTCGGCAATCATTTCTGCCGACTGCTCGGTGCCGTCGACGTTGTAGTAGTCGCCGTAGCCCTCGGTGTCGAGGCAGCCTTGTGCGTAGGTGACGGTGCATCCGTCGCCTACAGCGCGGCGGAGGGCTTCAGCCACGCTGACCGACTTGCGTCCGTCGGGCAAGGCGCTCCAAGTGCCGAAAAGTTGTTCGGGCATTCTGCCAATCGGACCAACCACGGCGATGCGTTTGTGCTTGTCGCTTAGCGGAAGGAGTCCGCCGTCGTTTTTCAGCAGCACGATGCTTTCGCCTGCCATTCGACGCGCCACTGCCACGTGTTCGTCGCAGAGGAAGCAAGCTTGACGTGCCGGGTCGCTTTTTTGCTTGAGATAACGATACGGATCATCGAAAAGTCCCAAACGGTATTTTGCTTCGAGAATTCGGCGTACCGACCGGTCAATCATCTCCATCGTGATTTTCTTCTCGTCGAGCAACTTAGCCAGATACTTTGTGTAGTGACTCGACGCCAAGTCCATATCCAGACCGGCTGAAATCGCCAACTGAGCGGCACCTTCGGGGTCGGATGCTCGGTGGAACGCAATTTCGGCAATGCTGAATGCGTCCGACACCACGAATCCTTTGAAACCCCATTGGCGGCGCAGCACTTCGTCAAGCAGATAGCTGTTGCCCGTAGCCGGGACACCGTCGACTACGTTGAACGATGACATACCTGTAGCGCATCCGGCTTCTACGGCTGCCTTGTAGGGCGGCAGATAGAAGTTGTGCATATACCAACGGCTCATGTCGACCGTATTGTAGTCGCGACCGCCTTCAGCCGCACCGTAGAGGGCGTAATGTTTGAAACAAGCCAGAAGGGTAGTGTCGCTGCTGAGGTCGTCGCCTTGATAGCCGTGAACCATTGCACGGGCGATGCAACTGCCCAGATACGGGTCTTCGCCGGCTCCTTCTGCGATGCGTCCCCAACGCGGGTCGCGAGCAATGTCGACCATTGGCGACCACGTCCAGCAGATGCCGAAGGCGCATGCCTCTTTTGCCGCAATTTGTGCAGTGCGTTCTATCAGAGGCATGTTCCAACTCGTCGACATTGCCAACGGGATGGGAAATGTTGTGCTGAGTCCGTGGATGACGTCGAAACCGAAAAGAATAGGTATACCTAAGCGTGACTTTTCGACGGCGATGCGTTGCAAGTCCATGTTGGCACCGCCGCACGCACTGATATAGCCTTGTGCAGCGGCTTCTTCAAGTCCGATTGGGCTGTTGACCACAATAGGGCAGCCGGCAGCGCCGAGATTAAGTTGACCAATCTTTTCGGCAACGGTCATTTTCGCCATCAGGTCGTCGACGAACTTATTCATTTTGGCTTCGTCGACTTGTGCGAACGCCGACAGTGCGCTTGTGCCGACTGCGGCAACGACTGTCAGGAGTCTTTTCAAATGTTTGCTATAGTTCGTTGTCATTTGTCGAGATGCTTATTTCATGTCGATTTCGCTACGCAAATGAATTGCTACGGTATTGCTTCCGGCTTCGATGATGTAGCGGCACGGGTCGAAGCGCCAGCCGCCGCGGGTGATGTCGTAGAACGAGAACGCATCACGGTCGAGCGTAAGCGTTACGCGACGCGATTCGCCGCTCTTAAGCCACACTTTCTCGAACGCCTTAAGTTCGTGTTGCGGACGTGCTACGGCAGGATTTACCGGATTCACGTAGATTTGAACGACCTCAGCGCCGTCGCGTTTACCCGTGTTGGTCAGCGTTAGCGAGCATTCCACCTTGTTGTCGGCTGTGCGGCTTACTTTCATATCGCTGTAGGCGAACGTGGTGTAGCTCAAGCCGTGACCGAAGGGATACATTACGGCTTCGGGATTGCGGTCGAAGTAGCGATAGCCCACGTTGAGGCTGTCGGTATAGAGCACGTGGTCGAGGTCTTGGTGTGCTTTGGTCGAAGGATAGTCGTTGAGCGTCTTTGCCCAAGTGAAGGGAAGACGTCCCGACGGGTTAACTACACCGGTCAACACGTTAGCGACAGCACGACCTGCTTCCATACCGGGATACCATGCTTCGACGATTGAGTTGGCATGCGGCTCAACGTTGCCGATTTCGAGCGGCGAGCCGTTGAGGAGCACGAGGCTCACGTTTTTGTTGCATTGCGAAAGGTTTTCGACGAGTGTAGCCTGTGCTTTGGGGAGTTCGAGGCTCTGACGGTCGCGACCTTCGGTGTCGATACTGTGGTCAATACCGCCAACAACAATCACGGCGTCGGCTTTCTTCGCAGCCTTGCGAATACGTGCCATTTGTTTTGCCGATGCATCGCTGTCGGGCGACTCGATTTCGATACGAATAGCGGCATCGCCTTCGCCACGAGTGTAGATTACGCACAAGTGGAAGGGTGAGCCTTTGCGAATTTCGACGTTGGCAGTCACTACGTCGCCGCGATTCGACGGCGAAATGGCGATAGGAGCGCCTGCCCATTCGTTGTTGTAGGCGAGCAGCGAACCGCCGCCGGTTATGAATTTCAGCGTGTATTTGCCGTCTTCTTTAGCGTGAATCCATGTGTCGAAACGCGCTTCGCGGAAGTCTTCAACTTTGATTTCCGGCACGGGCGACTTCATTTCCCACATATAGTCGACGTTTTCGACAACCTTCGTTACAACCGGGTCGTTCGAGCCGTGACGGTAGTAGCGAGCGTTGACGCCTTGCGTTTTGTCGTCTGCCTTCAGTAAATCGTTGGCGATGAGCGAGAATCCGCCGAGTTCGTCCGACGATATGTAGGTAACTTTGTCGTTGCCTAATGCCTTACGCAGTCCTTCGAGAACGGTAATTTCGTACGGTCCTTGCACCCACGAGCTGCCGCCCATTACCAATAAGCAATGTTTCTTGTCGGCATTCGGTCCGGTGACGAGCACGTTTTTGATTTTCTTAGGATTGAGCGGAAGAGAGTTGTTTTCGTTCTTCAAAAGTACGATACCTTCTTCAGCCACGGTTTGCGCAACTTTGCAATGCTCTTCGGTAGCGATTTTGCCCTCCGGTAGCGATTTGCTTTCGCCCTTGAGGAGGCCTAAAGCATCGTAGACGCGCAAGATTCGGCGCACTTTTTCGTCGACTTCAGCCTCGGCAACGCTGCCATCCTTAACGGCGCGGAGTAGGGCTTGTGCGAAACCGCAATGTTCGCCGCCGGGCATCGAAATGTCGAGACCTGCCCAAGCTGCTTTGTGTGTAGAGCGAGTGCCCAACCAGTCGGTCATTACGAAACCGCGGAAACCCCATTGTTGCTTGAGTACGTCGCTAAGCAGGTAGCGGTCGTCGCTGACGTAGTTGTAGTTTACGCCGTTGGCTGAGGTCATCACGGTCATTACGCCTGCATCGACAGCCGCCTTGAATGCCGGCAGATAGATTTCGTGGAGCGTGCGCTCGTCGACCACCGAGAAATAATTGTTGCGATTTTCTTCGCGGTTGTTGCAGGCATAGTGCTTGATGCAAGCCGCCACGCCTTGGCTCTGGATGCCGCGCACTTGTGCCTCAGCAATACGGCTGTTGAGCAGCGGGTCTTCGGTGTAGTATTCAAAGAAACGTCCGCCGAGCGGGTCGCGCAAGATGTTGCAACCCGGTCCGAGCAGCACACCGCGTCCGCAAGCGCGAGTTTCCTCGCCCTGAACGGCGCCGGCACGCTCAACAAGAGCGGGATTCCATGTTGCGCCGAAAGCAATTCCGACGGGGAATGCCGTAGTGCCGACTTTTGCATTCGGTCCGCGCGGACCGTCGCAGCAACCGACTTCCGGTATTGATAAGCGCTCAAGTCCGGGAAAACCCATTGAGCATCCGTAGCAGAATCGAACCTTTTCCTCTACCGTCATTTGCTTGATGAGGGCATTGATTCGCTCTTCGTTGGCATCGTTGAGACTGCCAACCGCTTGGGCTACGCCCGCGAGCATTGTAAGTCCGATTACTGATGTGATTATTCGTTTATACATATACGATAGTTGTGTCGTTTATATTGATTAAGCAATTTTGTTGTAAATATAGTGATTTTAGGTTAAAAAGATGCGGCTCTATGGCTTTTTAGTGCCATAAAGCCGCATCAACTTCCACTACCTAATCACTTTTTTACTTCTTAATAACTTTAGCTACTTGCGAGCCGTTGATGCGGATAAGGTAGATACCGCTTGCTTGTCCTGCAAGGTCGATGCAGATAGTGCTTTCGCCATTACCCTTAACTGATTGAACGAGGGCGCCTGAGAGGTTGTAAACTTCTACGTTTACAATCGCGTCAGCCTTCACGTTAACAGCGCCGGTAGTAATTGCCGGGTAAGCAACTGCATTGTTAGCCTTGCTATTCATTGCAACACCTGATTCTTCAGTCAACTTGATTGTGTTGGCAATAACGTCAACAATCACGTAGTAAGAACCTGCTTGAACCGACCAAATGTTCGGGTTTGCAGTCATTGCGTTTTCTGTTTCGAGAGCGATAGCTGCGCCGTCTTCTGCCGGACCGAATACGTACGGTTCGATAGTAATCCAATCTTCAGCATCTGCGCTGAGTTTGTCAGAGATTACGAATTGCGGGTCGTCGGTGTTGAATGTAATCTTTTCAGTGCTTACATAAGTCTTACCGTAGTCGTTAGAGAGGATTTGAACGCCATCGTTTGCTGCAAATTCTTTACCCTCAGTAGTACCGATAACGTAAACAGCAACCGGATCCTTCGGAGTAACAGTAAGTTTGCGTTCTGTCAAGTTCATCGAGAATGTGTAGTCACCGCGACGAAGTTGTGCCATGTTTTCGCCTGAAACTTGGAAGTCGCCGAGTTGAACAGGTGTGTTGTGAGCAAGGAAGTCACCGTTGTTGACAGCACCGAAGCGAGTTGCTGCGATAGCACCCCAGCTGAACGGGTCGCCTGCGAGTTTTGTGCTGAAGAATATGTTGCTGAACGCAGTGTTGCTTTCGTTTTCAACGAGAACGTCACCGGTGTAGGTTACGCCGTCTTCTGTAGTAAGTTCGATACCTACGTTAGGCCATACGGGGAGATGGTTGATTGTGCCGTCTTCATTGCGAGTCGATACGCCACCCATTACATAAAGTTTGGTGTACGGAGTTTTCGATACAAGGAGAGTGCGGTTGGTAAGGTTGACTGTCAAGTCATATTTACCCATCGGGAGCCAGAATTTGTTTTCTTTCGAAGCGAGGAAGTCACCACATTGCATAACCTCGTCGAGAGTTACGTTAGTGTCGGGAGCCAAAGCACCGAAGCGGCTGTTTGCAATGTCGTCCCAAAGAGTGAAGTGAGAAGCAAGTTTTGTAGAGAAGCCGAAGCTTACGTTCGGGCTTGTTACGTCGTCTTCGAACAATACTGTACCGCAGTAGTTAACGAGGTCGTGAGTGAAGAGTTCGGTACCTTGGTCAGCAGCCCATGCTTGGAACTTCTTGTTGCCTTCAGCGTCGATGTTGCAAGTGTTACCGAGGATGTAGAGGTGTTGAAGTTCACCTTCTGCCGGCATCACTACGATTGAGTTCTTTTCCTTGTTGAGAGTGATGGTGTATTTACCGTTGATTACAGAGAACCAGTCTTCCTTACTTGCGTAGGGAGCACCGAGTTTGTGTTCTTTACCGAAGTAGATAGGATCAAGACCGCCGACAGCGTTACCGAAGCGCAAGTCTTTGATTTGTTCCCACATTGTAGCGTCGCCGCCAAGACCTGTTGTGAATGCGAATGTTGCTTCGCCGCTTTCGTTGTAGAATTCGCCTGTCAATGTGTAAACGTTACCGTCCTCAGTGTCCATTGCAGTACCTTGGTCGGCGTTCCAACCTTGACCGTTCACTTGACCCATAACGTAGATGGGCGGGAATTTGTGAGGATTAACCTTGATTACGCGAGTTTGGATGTTTACGTTGATTTCGTAAGTTCCTGAAGGAATGGTGAATGCGTTTGCAATACCGTCAGCGCCGAGTTCCATCTCAGTCTTCAAGACAACGGGAGTGTTAGACTCTTGAGCACCGAATTGGTTAGCTGCGATAGAAGCCCAATCGTCGGCTGTTTCAGCGAGTTTTGTCGAGAAAGTAAACGCTGCAGTTTCAGCACCCTTAGCGTCGAATACAACTTCTTTTGTGAAGTTTACACCGTCGCTGGTAAGGAGTTCTTCACCAACGTTAGCTGCGTTTGCTTGGCCTTTAACGCCGTCGCCCATAACGTACACGTGTGTGTAGTCATTTATCGGGGTAACAACAACGGTCTTTGCTTCCATGTTGAGCGTAACGGTATACATACCGGTAGCAATCCAGAAGAAGTTTTCTTTAGAATCAAGCAATTCGCCTACTTCGTGAGTTTGTCCCCAAACGATGGTTGTGTTAGGAGCTTTAGCACCGAAGCGATAGTCAGCGATTTGGTCCCAACGAGTGGGGTCGTCGCCGAGTGTTTCTTTTTTACAGAAACCGAAGTGGTGAGTAGGATTGCCGCCTACGCTCCAGAAGTTAACCGAGCAAGTGTAAATCACACCGTCGGTAGTTTCCATCTTGATACCAACGTCAGGACGATAACCTACTTGTTGGTCGGGGTCCATAGTCTCGCCGTCAAGTCCCATTTCACCGAGAAGCCAGATGGTTGGGAATGTCTGTTCACCCTCTTTAACGGCAGCACCGTTTTCGGGGTTCGGCTGTGCACTTCCGTCGGTGCGGAATGCATTGCTCACTGTTGTTTGCGCTAATGCAACCAAGCATATGAGTGCGCAAAGTAATGTACTAATTTTTTTCATACACTAAATGGTTTAGTTAATTTAATTGTAGTTTGTATTGTCAAGTTAATCAATATCTTGTCAGGTGCATTTTTGTTCCTTTAGCCTCTATGGTCACGCCGCGAGGAGCTTTGACGTCGCTCAAAATCTTTCCGTCGACGAGGCGATGACTAATGGTGATGGCACCGAGCGGTGTCGGCAGCGAGCCTTCGACGTGCGAGCAGCCAATCATGTGCGGTGCCAGCGTGTATTTCAGCTCTTTGCCGCCGACGGGTGCAATGCCGAGCATATGGCGTGTGAGCCATGTTGTCGGACCGGATGCCCAACCGTGGCAAAGGCTCATACGCAATCCTTTATAGCAGTAGGCTCCGCAGTTGGCATGTATGTCGGTTTTGCCTGCGGGCACAATTTCGTCGATGCGCGCCGCATTGACAACGTCGTTCCAGTTGAGGTCTTCCCAGAACGTGGTAGCGCCGAGTTCGAGCATTTTGCCCCAGTATTTTTGCATAATGTTGATGGCTTCTTCATATTTGCCTGCTTTGGCAAGTGCTTCGAGCATATAGAAGCCGTAGAATGTCGAGAAACTGTGCGGTCCGCCGTTGAGAATCGACTGAATAGCGGCTGCATCGTCGTCGGCTGTACCTGCCAGCACGGCGAGTGCTGCAGATTGCTTGCAGTCGGTCACGGGATATTGCACCTTCGAAAGTCGGTTGTAAGCGCTCGATGCTTTTTGCTCGAGTTCGGCGTCGCCGAGTGTTTTGGCTATGTCGGAAGCGGCTTTCATCGCCATCGTGCAGAGCGAATGTATTCCGGTGGTGATGTCTTCGGAACATTCCGAAGTAGGCCAGTCGAGGAAGCGTGTGCCGTCGAGGTGTTCGTGCCCGGTTTCGTCGATGAGGTTATCGATTTGCGCAACGAGTCCTTTTAAATAAGGTAACTGTTGACGCAGATAGTCTTCATTACGTTGGTAATTATAAAGGTCGCGATGAATGATAATCCACCATAGAGAGTAGCTGCACATTCCGTTCATCCAGCCCGGCAGCGGAGTGTCGTCGCGAGCGAAGTCGAGGCTGCGCATCACGGTCGGGTCGGCGCCAAACACCGTGTTGACCGTCGACACTTCGGGATGCATATCGCCTACCCAGACGAGTCGGTCGCGTTTGATGCCGTCCCAAAGATAGTCTTGCATACACAGTTTCACCGTGTGTGCGCCCACGTTCCATATACGGTTGAGTAGCTCGTTGTCGCAGCTGAATGTGCCGACGTATGGCAATTCGCGACAGCGGCTTTCTGCCACCACCGCTTTGAGTTTGTATTCAACATTTGTGTCGCAGAGGTCGATGCGCAAGAAGCGGAAGCCGGTGTCGCCCACTTTTGTCGAGCCGAGCCACGGCGCCATAACGTCGTAGTCGCGCATTGCGTGGTCGTTGGTTGCACCTTGTGTGCCCGCCGTGCTCATGGCTTCCGATACGCTTTCGCCAAAGCACAGGTGGAGCTTTACAGGTTTTTGCTCGTCTCTTATACAAGAATATATTACAACACCGCCGTTCATTTCTTCGCCGAAATCAATAAGTAGAGACGCTTTGTGAGTCGAGTCACTTTTGAGCGTTACGCACGTTGTGTCGTATACCGATACCTGCCCGCAGAAAGGTTTCAGTATGTTGTTCGGTTGTTTTACATATTTTTCTGTGGAGTCGGATAGCCAAACCAGGCGAGTTGGGTTCACATGGTGTGTGGTTATCTCTGTCGAGCCGCTCGCATGGGCGAAGCTCGGAATAAGGAGAGCTGATGCTAAGCATAGCGCAACTGTTCGCAGTGTCTTTTTAGTATTCAAAACGGCTAAAAATTATAGTTTTGGTATTGTATTTTAACGTCCCAAAATTACTCCTAATAAATGTGACGGATTTCGTCGTTTGTGCACATTTCTTACATCTTTGGGGCAGCCGTTGTCACGGTTGTTCCAAATTCTTTTCAAAATGTTTCAAATGCACATTTCTCCTGTATTATATAGGATTTTTTTGTTATCTTTGAGTGAAAATTTAATGCAATGAAAAAGTTTTTTGTCTGTTTTCTAATATGTGTTATTTCCTTGTTGGCGTTCCCATGTGCAGCCGGCAAACCAAGTGTACGTTCGAGTATCGCCAATTTGCACGTCAACGACATTGCCCAAGACGATCAAGGACTGATATGGATAGCCACGGCAAAGGGTCTGTGTCGCTACGACGGCAGCAACTATACGACCTTTCTCCATGATAAGAACGATTCGACAAGCATAGCTTGCGACATTGTCAACGGCTTGTTCTTCGACGGAACGTCGTTGTGGTCGGCAGGTAGCCTCGCCGTGTCGCGAATGAACCTCGACACGTGGCGATTTTCAAACTATGAAATTCCCGGCACAAACAATGTTTTTTTCCTCGGATTGTTCAAGTTGAACGATAAACTCTATACATACGGTTTCAACGGAATCTACTTAATCGACGAACAAGCAAAACGACTTAAGACTGTTGTTCATCTCGACGGTCAGGTTGTGCGAAGCCTTGTCGTCGACGACGAAACGAACATATGGATTTCGTGCGACGACAACCTTGCGCTTTGTTTTGACTCACACTTCAGGCTGCGTCATCGTTTCGTCTTTCTTCCGTCGCGGCCGCTCAATTGCGTCTTTATTGCACCCGACACGCACGATGTGATGTTCGGCACGGCTCGCGGAACTATGCGCCTCGACCCGGCAACGATGACACTCACCGATGCCAACGTTGTCCCTCAGATTGCCAAAGCTCCGATTCGCTATCTTTATCCAATCGACGACAAGAAAGCCATATTTGTCGACAATAACAATGTAACAGAGATTTTCGACTTCGGCAAGTCGGAATTTGTCACTTCGCCTTACGACCGCACCGGAGTTCTATTAGACCGCATAATGGATATGACATGCGCGCTACTCGATAACGATACCAACCTCTGGATTGGCACATTCAATGCCGGAATGAAATTAATTCCGCATCACGAGCCTCTTTTCGGCGCCAATCGTCAACTCCAAAAAGATTTGCAGAATCGTTTCGTTACGCGCATCTACGACGACGGCCGCGGCTGTCTGTGGATAGGTACTCGCTATAACGGCTTTGCATGTTGTCGCAAATCGAAAGGCACCACCGAGTGGTTTAATTCGTCGAACACTCCCGAACTGCGTCCGCTCGGCAATTTCGTGCAGTCGATGATTGTCGACCGCGTAGGGCATATGTGGATGTGCATTGGAAATACACTTGCCGTATTCGACATTTCGACTTCTACCCCGAAACTTATCCGCACTTTCAATAACTTGGGCGACATCGTTACGCTTGCCATCGATGCTTCCGGGCGTATTTGGGCGGGCTCGTCGACTGAAGGCGTTTTTATCTACCGACCCGACTTCTCTCTTGAACACGTCATCAAGTCGACTCGTTTTAAGGTTGCAAACATCACATCTATAATACCACTGTCGGCAAACAAAATGCTTATCTCGTCGTTCGGCGACAATATCTATACCGTCGACACGCGCACATTCGCCACACGCGAGCTCGACAGCCGATACTCGCGAATGTTTACCAGCGTAATCGATCTGAAAACATCGTCAAACCTTGCCGACATCCTTATCGGTACCTACGGAAACGGTTTTATGGTTTATTCAACAGCCGACCAAACGCTCAAGCATGTCGATGCAAGTGACGGGCTGAAAAGCAATGACATTCTCGGTATGCAGGAAGACGCAAATGGAAACTATTGGCTTAGCAGTAGTTACGGCATCTATCGCGTTGACCGCTCTACTTATAAAGTAACCACCTATCTGTCAGCCGACGGCACCGGCGGTGACCAATTCCACGAAAAGTCGGAATGCACCATCGATGGTCATATCTTCTTCGGCGGAAACCACGGCATAACGGAAATTTCGCCGTCGCATGTCTACGAAAACACTCGTCGCACGCCTGTGCTGCTTACAGACTTGCACGTGATGAATCACAGCATTTCTATCGACAGCGTCCAAGACGGCAATCCTATCCTTACAAAACATATTTCGCGAACCAAAGAGATAACCCTCCGTCACAACCAAAATATGCTGAGCCTCGACTTTATCGGCATCTGCTACGATACTCCGAAAAATCTCGACTATGCCTATCGCTTGGACGGTCTCGACCGCGACTGGAATCATTCGGGAAACATCACCCGTGCAAGTTATTCGAATCTTAGTGCCGGCACTTACCGTTTTTTGGTAAAGGTGCGCAACGGCTCCGGCGAGTGGGAGCCCGAAATCTGTCTGCTCACCATTACCGTAGAGCGAAGCCCTTGGATGCACCCGATTGCCATTTTTATCTACATTCTTATCGCCGGAAGTTGCCTTATGGGCGCAAATAAGGTGATGTTGCGTCGCAAGTTGCGCCGCGAGCGCGCTCTGGTCGCTCAAAACGAAATGCGCCGCGAGAAAGACCTCGCTCAAATGAAGGTGAATTTCTTTACCAACATAAGTCACGAACTGCGCACACCGCTTACGCTCATCTACAATCCGGTGAAGCTGCTTATGAAGGATAAGAGCATTTCCAATCCCGAGAGCGTTAATCTGATTTCGCTCATCAATCGCAATACCGAGCGCTTGTTACGCCTTGTAAACCAGATTCTTGACTATGGCAAGATTAAAAACGATACGCTCGAACTCAAGGTGTCGCGTCACGACTGCATAGCACAGATTTCCGACATTGTCAGCATCTTCAAATTCTATGCAGCGGAGAAAAACATTGAAATCAACCTTGATTCTGATTTCACTACGCTGACGATTCTCTACGACTACGACAAAATCGACAAAGTGCTTAACAATCTGCTGATTAATGCCATCAAATATGCCCCGATAGGCGGTCGCGTCACTGTTGAGGTGCGCTTGTCGAAAGATGACGACGGCGGAAACTATCTCCGTCTGGCGGTTATCGACAACGGTAATGGCGTCGACAACGAAGAGTTGCCGAGCATATTCGACCGATTTAAGCGCCTGGTGAGCAAGCAGAAGTCGCAGCCGTCGGGTTACGGCATCGGCTTGAACTACGTGAAACACCTTGTCGAAAACCACAAAGGTACAATCACGGCAAGCAATTTGTCGGGCGGCGGCATGGCGTTCCGCGTTTCGATTCCTATCGACGAAAGCCGTTATGCTCCGAGCGAATTTGCCGACGTTGCCGAAGTCGAAAGCAGCAAATCCGCTTCAGAGCCGGAAACTGATATCGAAATAGGGGAGGAGGGCTCTACTCGTCACAAAATACTCGTGGTTGAGGACAATCCCGACATGGCGGAACTGCTCAAGGATTTGCTTTCTGCTTACGAGGTAACGACCGCGGCTGATGGTATGGAGGCAATGGCTATGCTGAAAAATGAGGAGCCCGATTTGATTGTTTCGGATGTAATGATGCCGCGCATGGACGGATTCGAATTGTGTCGAACCATCCGCACCGACAAAGAGTTGTGCCACATTCCGATTATCCTGCTTACGGCAAAAACTCTCGACGATGACCGCATCAAAGGATTCAAACTCGGAGCCGACCTATATTTAAGTAAGCCGTTCAACCACGATTTGCTGCTTGCTATGGTCGAACGATTGTTGACTCGCACGGAGCGCCGCCACGACGTGATGGTTCGTGTTGCCGGAACAGATGCTACCGCCGACGATACCGACTATCGCGAACTCAACAGCGACCTCAGTCCGCTCGACAAGCGATTCCTCGAGCGCCTTAACGAGTTTATCAACGACAATATTTCCGATTGCGAACTCAACGTCAGCCAGCTCGGGCGTGAACTCGGCTTCAGCCGAACCAACTTCTACCGCAAGGTAAAATCGCTCACCGGAATGACGCCGAACGACTTCCTTCGTCTGTTCCGTCTCAACCGTGCTGCAGAGTTGCTCAAGCGTCGCGAATACCAAATCGGCGAGGTTGCCACTATGACCGGTTTCGGCACACAGTCGCACTTCTCCTCGTGCTTCAAAAAGCAGTTCGGCGTGTCGCCTAAAGACTATCTGACTCAAAGCAAGTAATTTGTACATATTTTGTTTATTTGTGCCAATTGTCGTATTTGAAACATTTGCGAAAAAAATCGGAACAACAGAAATATAGTTGTTAATTATTTTTAGTTTTCTTTGCGGTTGTTAGAATGCCTTAAAATTCAAAACTAAAAATAATTATGAACTTAATTAAAGCCAGTAAAACATCAAGTCATGCGCGGTGTCATCTGATGAGGACTTTGGTAATCGCTTTGGCGATTGCGTTAGTTCCGCTATCGGTGAGCGCACGTGTAAAAGTTAGCGGTGTTGTAGTCGACGAAAAAGACCAGCCGCTGATTGGTGTGAGTGTGTTTGAGAAAAAAACAAAAGCCGGAACGGCAACCGATATTGACGGTCGGTTTACCATCGAGGTTCCTGACCTTAAAGCCCAACTACAGTTTACCTATGTGGGTTATTCGTCAGTGACAACTGAAGCAAAGGCAGGGCAGATGCGTATCGTTATGAAAGAAACGACGCAAGACCTCGAAGAAGTTGTCGTTGTTGCCTATGGTAAGCAAAAGAAAGTAACCGTTACGGGCGCCGTTGCCGCCATCAGCAATAAGGACCTGCTCAAGAGTTCGGCGCCGAACCTTAGTGCAACTCTTGCCGGTAAATTGCCGGGCTTGACCACTATACAGACTTCCGGTGAGCCGGGACGCGATGATGTGACTATGTATCTTCGCGGTGCGGCAACCACCAACGGTACGTCGCCGCTGATTTTGGTCGACGGTGTGCCTCGCAACACTATTCGCGAAATCGACCCGAACGAAATCCAAACAGTGTCGGTGCTCAAAGACGCCAGCGCAACTGCCGTATTCGGTGTGCGCGGCGCTAACGGTGTTATCCTTATCACTACAAAACGCGGTAGCAGCGGCAAACTTACGGTGACTCCTTCCGTGCAATACAGCATACAACAATTTGCGCGCACGCCTAAGCGCGTTCACTCTTGGGACTATGTCCGTTTGCTCAACGAAGCGGCTATCAATGATGGCGTTGCTCCCGAATTTACCGACGAAGAAGTTGCAATCTTCGACTCGTGGAAAACAGGCGGTCCTGAAGATTTCGCCACTCGTTTCTGGTATCCCGACAACTATTGGCGCGATATTATTTTCAAGAAAAGCTCATATATGGTACGCGGAAACGTGAACGTCAGCGGTGGTACCGACCGACTTCGCTTCTTCGTCAATGCCGGTTATCTTTATCAAGGTGGTATGTATAACACCGAGAGCAAGAGCAAACTCGGCTACGACCCGCAATCGACCCTCAATCGCTACAATTTCCGCTCGAATATCGACTACGACTTCTCGAGTCGCGTAAAAGCTTCGCTCGATGTTTCGAGTTATATCGAGAAAGTCAACGGAACCAACGGCTTGAAGGATGTAATCTATGCCGATGCGCTTTCGGCACGTCCGACGTCGCCGGGTCCGGTCACCGTTGAAGGTTTCGACGTCTACGACGGTCAAAAATTCCGCCCCGTACGTCCTGACCAGGTGTTCCTCTCGTCAATCAACGCAGCACAACCTGCTTACGGTCATATCAACCGCTCCGGTTATCAACTCGAAACACGTTCGGGCGTCGACCTTACAGGTAACTTGAATATCGACCTCGGTTTCATTACCGAAGGACTTTCAGCAAAAGGTCAAGTGTCGTTCCAATCGCGTTCAATCAACAACACAATTGGTAGCAAGACCTTTACAATCTACAAATATGAGCGCAACGACCCGTCGCACCCCATACCTTACTTCCTCTATGACGGTGACGACGACACCGACGGTCTTCTTTCGATAAGCCGCGGCGTGTCGAGCGGTTGGTTCCTCAACCTTCAAGCGCAAGTCAACTATAATCGCACGTTCGCCGAAAAGCACGCCGTTGGCGCAATGATTCTTGCTCAACGCGACATCAAGGAGGCTCGCGAAGACGAAGGCTATCAAGCAAAATATCTGCCTTTCAATGTGATTGGCGTTGCAGGTCGTTTGACCTATGCTTACGACAGCCGCTATCTTGCCGAATTCAACGCCGGCTACAACGGTTCCGAGCAGTTTGCTCCTGATAAGCGTTTCGGTTTCTTCCCGGCATGGTCGCTCGGTTGGGTGACTTCCAACGAAGCATTCATGAAAGAACAACAGGTGCTCAGCAACCTTAAGTTACGCTTCTCTTACGGTAAAGTCGGTAACGACTCGTTCGGCGGCTATCGATTCCTTTACCTTGATAATATAACCACGTCAGGCACTGGTGCTTTGCACGAGAATGTGCCCAGTATCATCGACGGCTTGAAAATCACGGAAGCATATCTCGGTAATCCCGACATCACTTGGGAAACCGCATGGAAGCAAAACTACGGTATCGACGTAGCTTTCCTTCAAGATATGGTAAGCCTTTCTTTCGATTACTTCCGCGAAAAGCGCAGCAACATCCTTATCAACCGCGGTACAGTACCCGACCTCCAAGGTTTGCAATCGAGTGCACTTCGCCTTGTCAACATGGGTAAGGTCGACAACGAAGGTTTTGAAATCAGCGCAAATTTCCGCAAAGATTTCGGCAATACGTTCGTAGTTAGCCTCGGTGGAAACATGGGATACACTTCCAACAAAGTGAAATTCATCGACGAAGCTCCTTACGGCGACGATTACGCTTATCAATATCGCAAAACGGGCTTCGCTCTCGGTCAATGCTGGGGCTACCGCATCGACTACTCTACGGATATGGAACACGGTCGCGACGGCTCAGGCTTCTTCTACAGCGACGAGAGTATCGAAAAGAGTGGACTTACATATAATATAGGTATTCCCAAGCCCGGTGATTTCATCTACCAAGACCTTAACGGCGACGGCTATATCGACGAGCGCGACATGGCTCCTATCGGCTATTCTTCGATGCTCCCGAAAATCACTTACGGCATCAACCTTAATTTGAGTTTCAAAGGAATCGACTTGTCGATGATGTTCCAAGGTGTAAGCAAATACAGCAAACTCTACAGCGGTTGGGGTATCGACGAATCGGCAGGTCCGAAGTCGTACACCGATATGCACTTCGGTCGCTGGTCGGAAGAGAGATATGCAGCCGGTGAGAAAATCACTTATCCGCGACTCGCTTACAGCGCATCGACATCGCACGTTGCCAACGACTATTTCATCATGGACGCTTCCTACCTTCGTTTGAAGAATATGGAAATCGGCTACACGCTTCCATCGCACATCAGCCGCAAAATCGGTGCAAGTGATATCCGCTTCTATGTGTCGGGCGAAAACCTCTACACATGGCAGCACCTCAAGACCAAATCGTTCGACCCCGAACAATCCGGTCCGACAAGCTATCCGACAATGCGTACGTATAACTTTGGTGTAAACTTGAATTTCTAACATCTAAACATCTTTTCAAGCAATGAAACTATATAAATTCTTAATACCTGCATGTGTGGCAATGGCATCGCTTTCGCTCTCGTCTTGCAGCGACGAGCTCGATGCAACGCCCGACGGCCGTGTGTCGATCGACGACGTGTTTGCCGACCCCGATTTGTGCGCTGCTTATTTCAGCAGTTGCTTTGACTACATTCCGCAAAAGTCGGTGTGCTACTTCTGGTTCCAGAATTATCCTTGCGCAATTACCGACGACGGTTGGTCGAACGACGATACCAACGGTCCGATTCTTTGCTATAAAGGTCAAGCAAGCGCAGTCGATTTCCCGCTTGATAAATATTGGACATCGACGTTCGACTGCGAATACTGGAAGCACTACTGGCAACAGATTCGCATCATCAACACCTTCTTGCAACACATCCCGACGGCTACGCTGTCGCGCGAGGAAAATCGCGACATATGGACCGGCGAGGCTCACTGCCTCCGCGCATTCTTCTATCTGCAGTTGCTCAAATGGTACGGCGCTCTGCCTATCATTACCGAGCCGCTCGACAACAGCTATGACTACTCGCAAATTCGCAAGGCGTCGACTGTCGAAGTGCTCAAATTCATCTGCGACGAATGCGACGAGGCTATGAAGAGCAACATGCCCTGGCACTTGGACAACATCAACCTCAAATATCGTATGACTAAGGCTATTGCGCTCGCAATCAAGTCGGAGGCGTCGCTCTTTGCGGCAAGTCCTCTCTACAACTGCGGCGAAGACCTTTGGCAATGGGCTTACGACATCAACAAAGATGTTTACGTTCAACTTCTCAACAACGGTTACGAACTCTACACCGAAATGCAGACCGATTACTACAACTGCGCTTACGGCGAATATTTTGCAACTGCAAACTCTTGGGGTAGCAACCCGATTGACAAGGAAACCATTTGGCAGTCGGACTTCGGTACTCAGCCGTTCTGGTGGGTTTCGGGTACGCCGATTCAAGGTAACTACCTTTCGGGAACAGTGCCCTTGCAAGAACTTGTCGACGCTTACGACATGTTGGCAACAGGCAAGCCCGTTGTCGACCTCGAAAAACCTTACCTTGACGAGTTCCACCTCGAACCTAACTACGTCGAGGGCTCGGGCTACGACCCGCAAAATCCCTACGTAGGACGCGACCCGCGTCTGGCTGCTACGGTTATTTTCAACGGTAGCACGGTGCAAAAGGGTGCAACCGTTCACGAAGTAGAAACATGGGTAGGCGGCAACTGCGGTATCAAAGATAAAGGCGAACGCTTCAGCCACACCGGCTACTACCGTCGCAAATATGCAAACTATCGCAGCGGTAACGACGAAGGTAAGTGGAAATACTACCGTCTCGGTTGCGTGATGCTCAACCTCGCAGAGTGTGCTGCCGAAACAGGCAAAATCAGCGAAGCGATGAGCCTTGTCAACCAAATCCGCCATCGTGCCGGATTCGACCCGTCGGTCGATGTTAAGGCAACGACCGTCGACCAAGCGCGTCTGTTGGTACGCCACGAGCGCCGCGTCGAACTCGCTTACGAAGAAAACCGCTACTTCGACCTCCGTCGTTGGACTCCCGAAGACCAAGATTTGATTAGCGAAAAGTATGCAACCGGTATGGAAATCACAAAGACCGGTACGAAACTCTCTTACAAGCGTATCCTTGTAGGTACCGACGGTAGCGTGCCCAGCAAATACTCATATCAGGCAAAGTGGCACTTCTTCCCGATTCCGGCAGACGAAGTCGCTCGTCTGAATGCCCTCACCGGCGAAAAATGGCAAAACAAGGGCTGGTAATTCGAAATTTCTATCAACAATAAATGCTAATTCTGAAAATGAAACTCAAACTATCATATATTTTGGCAGCCGCTTCGATGTTGGCGACGACAACAGCCTTTGCAGCTGTTGCCGACACCGATTCGGTGACGGAAATTGCCTTTGGACAGAAAATCAAGACGTCGGCAATGGTCGGTTCGCAATCGACCGTAACGAGCGACGTCATCGACCAAACGCGTTCGGTTGGTCTCGACAAGGCGGTGATGGGACACATCGCCGGAACAACTATGACGCAAGGCTCGTCGCTACCGGGTTCGGACCAATGCTCTTGGTACATTCGCGGTCTGGCTTCGACAAATGGTAATGCTGTTCTCTATGTGCTCGACGGAGT
>JAQXVL010000063.1 GCA_029224905.1 Bacteroidales bacterium | reverse complement strand
TTGTTCGTGGCGAAAGCCGCGAGGAACGCAAACAGCGTATCGACAATACTTTCTATCAGCCTGTCTCGGTGCAGAACATCGACGCCGGCGAGAAGGACAAAAAGAGCGAGTATTACGACAAAATCTATATCGGGTGGTGGGACGCTGCCGCCGACTACGACGGCAAGCTCCCGTACCCTTACACCGAAGATGTGGTGATAGCGGAGGACTGGAGCAGTTACTTCCGTCCTCACACCACTCTGCGGCTCAACAACAAGATTTTGAACAAATACCGCACTGTCTATCAAGTGAACCCGAAGCAAAAGGCGACGTTTAAGTTCCTCTCCGACACAATCCCCAATCCTCGCAGCCTTTTCATCATCCGTGGCAAACGCTACGTCTGCGAAAAGTTAACTGCAACATTCACCTCACAAGGAATGTCGCAGTTAATAAAAGGCAGCTTCTATCCGGTCAAGGACTAAAAGCCTTTGCCTTTTGTCCGGACGTAGATGCCTTCTTTGTCGGTATCTACGTCTTTAATGCGGAACGTGACTTCGGAACGCATGGGGATTGTGCTCGGGAACTTCGGCACGAGCCGTTGCATCACTTCATCTACGTTGCTGAAGCCGATGTCGGTGACTTCGGCTATTACTGCGCCTTGGAAGTAGGCTCGTGCATAGACCATTCGCTTGGGGGAGAGCTTGAACTGCTTATCAACCGGATTGTCGATGTCGTCTGCCATTCCTTGCTTACTCTTTTTGGTGCTGAACAGAACGAAGTCAATCACCTTGGCGTTCAGTTCCCATGCCGGAGTGAAGTCGAGCTTTATGTAGCCGCGTGTCACGGTGTGTCCGTGGCTGTGGTTCATGGCAAAGCCGACTTCGGCAATGTTCGCACCGCAATCGTTTTGGGCTATCGTAGCCCAAGTGTGGCGGAATGTATAGACGCTGTACCACTTTTCCTTTGGCAAGCCTATTGACTTGCAGATTTTCTTAATGCCGTTATTCACGTTGGCGCAGAAACTATCTGCGGTGCTATAACGAGTGTGGAAGTTGAAGAAGTAAGGGCTATCGTCATCAGCCTTGTACTTCTCGATGAGCGGCATTATAACCGGCTCTATCCGCATCTCGAAATAGGCTTCGTCTTTGCGGCTGTGGCGTGTCTTTGCTCGCTTGTAGCAGAAACGGCCACACTTGTAGTCCTCTTTCTTCAACTCGTAAAGGTCGATGGTGTTCATTCCGGCAAGGCACAAGACCAACTTGGCGATGTCGTGACCGAGCTCGGGCAATGGGTCAACCATCTTGCTCGGCGGCAGCGGTGCGGAGAAGAAGCGACGGCAGTCCTCGGCGCTGATGGCTCGCTTGGTGGTGCGGTCGCTCTGCGGAATCTGCACCTTTATCCACGGATTTGTCTTTATGCGGATAATGTCGTTGTCGTAGTCGTTCATCTCTTTCACTGCGGCACGGAACACCTGACGCATACACACCGGGTACATCTCTTTTGCTCGGTGTGTGCTTTCGAGGCTCTTTATCCAAAGCGTCACGGCAGTGGAGGTGAGTTGCGAGAACATCACCTGAGTGGTGCCGAAGTAGCGTTCAAGATGTCCGAGTGCCAACTCGTAGTTACGAGCCGTCCGGTCTTGTCCGTTGCTGATAAGACGCCCAACGTGTTGCCGTGCATATTCGCTGAAACAAACGTCATCGTCCTCAGTTGTGAGGTAGTCTATTACTTGATTCACATTGAGTGAATTGATGTCGGTTTTATTAAGTAATTCATTGTACTTAATAATAAGGTCTGCGCAATAACGGAGCACAAAAGCGTCCTTTATGTCATTCGATTTGGTTAAACCACTTGCATTAACCATTTTGTCAGTCTTAATAAAACCTACATTTCTTTGGTGTGTAACCCTTATGTACACTTGCCAGAAGCCATCTTTACGCGGACGGCGAACGCATGCTTTTAATGTTGCCATATTCTCTAAACATTTGAATTTCTCTAAACAACTTATATAACTATCTATTTAATTAACTGAATTAAAGACACTTGCGCTGGTCAACAAATGGTAAACACGTGGTCAACAGCCTCTAAAAAATGGTCAACAATTGGTCAACATATAGGTTTATTTGTACTCACAAAGCGATGCCAAATGAACGAAAGCCCTAAGCGCAAGTTAGGCTGTAACCTCCGAAATTTCAGAGTGTTACAGCCTAACTGACTGGTATTACCTATAATAGGTTATTTTCGATATTTATTCCTCTACGCTTGCCTGCGCCGCATCAATTTTGCACTGATTATAGGCAAGTTAGCTACTTAGTGTATGTGAAATCGTGCGTGATTTCTACCTGCCTATATCAAAAGTGCAAATTTTCGAGAATTATTCCTCTACGCTTGCTTGCGCCGCAGCTATTGGCTTATGATATTCAGCAGTTTATACACTTGGTGTATGCTATATGTATGCAAGCATACATTTTTGCATAACAAGGCAGTGTTGAACAATAAGAAAAATTGATAATTTAGACAACTCTTTGTCTAATTGTATGGCAACATTATATATATAATGTGTTACTTCGATTTTGATTCCATTAATCGGATAATCTTGTTCTTGTCCTCGATGATGTTCTCTAACATCGTTATCTTCTCGGCAAGAAGTTCGTTTCGCACTTGCAGTTCTGCACTATCACCGCAGTAGTTGGTAGCGTTCCCCTCACCTGTGGTGACTGCGGAACGATATGCGTTGATACTTACGCTATCACAATATAGCGTGAAGAAGTTGAAGTCAAGTGCTTCACAGATATTTGTGAGTTTTTCTGTGTCGAGGCTCTGTCTTTCAAGCAACCCCTTGACGTGTTGCTGAAGCATACCAGCACGACGAGCAAACTCCGACCGGGATATCCCAAGTTGAGTTATCCTTTTGGCAATTTCATGTCCGATGTGTACTTTTCTTATTACAATGCTCATTTTCAATGATTTAGTTGTTTAATTCGGTTGATATGTACTGTTAATAATCCTTAAAACTAAACATATTATTGTTTAGTTAAACATATTTATGTTATATTTGCAGCACATTTGAAAGATGATATGTTTCAAGTGCAAAGTTAAGTATAATTAGTTAAACATACAACATTTTAAACAAAAAAGTTATGATTGAAAGACCCAAAAAAATGCGTACACAAATCGTAGAACTGAATGTCGGCGAATCCGTGGCATTCCCTATCGAGAAAATGAAAACTATCCGAGCTCAAACCTCGGAACTCAACTGTATTATGCAACGTGTTTATGCAACCAAGTTAAACCGAGATGATAGGACAATAGTTGTTACTCGCAAGGAATAATGAAGAACCTGCTTCATTTCACCGACCGCCTTATCCCTTACGACACGTTCCTTAACGACATTGCCTCACGAGTGGTGCGTCTGCTCAAATCGGACGCAGACGACCCAGAGTTCGTAAGCCAACGCAAGGCTTACGAGATGTTCGGCAGAAGAAACGTGGAACGCTGGAAACGATTGGGTTTAGTCCAATCGTTTAAGCGTCCGGGAAAGGTGGAGTATAGAACGGCTGACCTGAGATTGCTCCAACGTCAATCACAGGACTATTTCACAGAACCTCCAAACAAGTAACAACTATGACTGAATCAATTCCAAAGTGCGACCCGATGGGCGTTTACTGCGTCAAAAGGACTTGTGCGTCTCTTGAAATCTGCAAAAAGACTTTGCAGAAGTACCGTCGCAGAGGTTACATCACGCCGTTAAACGAGAACAAGCACCGTTTCCTTTACTCCGGGCAGTCAATCATCGACTGCTGGCATAAACTCCGTGATATATGATT
>JAQXVL010000062.1 GCA_029224905.1 Bacteroidales bacterium | reverse complement strand
ATACAAAAAAGAAACGCTTTAACCTTTATTTGCACATTTTTTATTTCACAAACAAGGTTAAGAGCGCGCTCTAAAACTATTATACTACTACAGCGAGCCGATTTGGTAGACAATGAAGGCAATAATCCAAGCCACAGCGGTGTTGTAGACGAGCGTGAAAGCGCCATACTTCCAACTGCCGGACTCCTTGACAATGGCGGTAATTGTCGCAATACACGGCACGTAGAGCAACACGAAAACCATAAACGCCAGAGCTATGGCAGGTGTGAAGTCGGGCACGCCGGTTTTGGGGTTAGGCGCTTGCAGACGTTCGCCGAGGTCGTCGTTCGACGATGCAGCATCGCCGCTATAGAGCACACCGAGCGTCGAAACAACGGTCTCCTTTGCCACCGTACCCGAAATGAGCGAGATGGTCATCTTCCAGTTGAAACCAAGAGGCTCAAAGACGGGAGCTATAGCCTTGCCGATGCGACCCAGGTAGGAGTTTTCGCTCTGCGCAATACTTTCTGCCTGTTCGTCGCTGACGGTCTCGCCGGCGAGTTCGGTATGCGCCTGTTCGACCTGCTCGGCAGTGGGCCGCGGGAAGTAGCTCAGTGCCCAAATAAACAAACTTGCCACCAAAATGATGCCACCCATCTTGTGCAAATACTGCTGCCCTTTCGACCACATATGGCGCAACGTAGCCTTGAGCGTCGGTACGCGATAAGGCGGAAGCTCCATAACAAACGGCGTTTCGTCGACCTTAAACTTGAACTTTCGCATCAGCCGCGCCGTAACGACGGCAACCAATATGCCGAGCACATACAAGCCGAACAGCACGGCGGCTGCGTGCTGCGGAAAGAAGGCGCCAGCCAGCAAGAGGTAGATGGGCAAACGCGCTCCGCACGACATAAACGGGTTGATGAGTATCGTAATCAGTCGGCTACTGCGACTCTCGATGGTGCGCGTTGCGATAATGGCGGGCACGTTGCAGCCGAAGCCCATAATCAGCGGGATAAACGACTTGCCATGAAGCCCGATTTTGTGCATTATGCGGTCCATGATAAACGCCGCTCGTGCCATGTAGCCTGAATCTTCCATAAACGAGATAAATGCATAGAGAATCAGGATATTAGGCAAGAAAACAATCACGCCGCCGACGCCGCCGATAATGCCGTCGACAATCATATCTTTGACAGGCCCGTCGGGCATATAGGTCGACACAATCGAGCCAATCCACTGCACGAGGTGGTCAATCCAGTCCATCGGATACTGTCCGATTTCGAACGTAGCCCAGAACATGAGCCACATGATGAAGAAAAATATCGGGAAACCGAAAATTCGGCTCGTCACAATCGAATCGATTAAACTGCTCGACTTGATTTCGTCAGTTTCGGTCGTACGAGTAAGCGTTTCGCGCAGCGCACCCGACACAAAGCCATACTTTGCTCCGGCGATAATGGCAGCCATATCTTCTTGGTGGATTTCCTCTATTTCCGCCACAAGACGGTCGCGCAGACGGCGTATTTCGTCGTATCGCGACAGCGACTTCACCAGGTTGACAATTTCCTTGTCGCCTTCGAGGAACTTGATGGAAAGATAGCGCGCCGAGAAGTGCAAGTCGAGCGTTTGTTCCTTTTTGAGTTCGGTCTGAATAGCCTTGACAGCGCGTTCAATGTCCTTGGTAAATGCGATATGCACATGGCGAACCACGTCGTTGCGACCCTCGTAGACCTCAATCACCGTGTCGAAGAGTTCGTCGATGCCGCGCCCGGTCTTCGACACCGTCGGCACCATGGGCACACCAATCATACGTCCCATAGCGTCGTAGTCGAACGAGTCGCCCGAGCGTTCGAGTTCGTCGTACATATTGAGCGCAACCACCATACTGCGGTCCATATCGATAAGTTCGGTGGTCAGGTAGAAATTTCGTTCGAGGTTGTTTGCGTCGAGCACGTTTATAACCACATCGGGCACTTGGTCGTGAAGGTAACGGCGCACATAGAGTTCCTCGGGAGAATACGCCGAGAGCGAATACGTTCCGGGCAAGTCGACGATGTTGAAATGATAGCCTTTGTAGTCCATTTCGCCGTATTTTGCGTCGACGGTCACTCCGCTATAGTTTCCCACATGCTCGCGCGCGCCGCTTGCCACGTTGAAGAGCGACGTTTTTCCGCAGTTAGGATTTCCGATGAGAGCGACGTTGATAGTGCGACGTTCGCGGTCGAAAGCAGTGATAAATTCGCCGTCGTCTTCGCGAATTTCCGCGGCATCAGCGCTGACCGACGCCATTTCGTCACGATCGGCGACCACTTCGATAAGTTCCGCCTCGTTACGTCGTAGCGAGATTTCGTAGTCGAGAATGCGGTATTTTATCGGGTCGTGAAGCGGCGCATTAAGTTCTACATGTATCTTTTTTCCCTTAACGAAGCCCATTTCCATAACTCGCTTACGGAAAGAGCCG
>JAQXVL010000061.1 GCA_029224905.1 Bacteroidales bacterium | reverse complement strand
CGACAAGGCGGTGATGGGACACATCGCCGGAACAACTATGACGCAAGGCTCGTCGCTACCGGGTTCGGACCAATGCTCTTGGTACATTCGCGGTCTGGCTTCGACAAATGGTAATGCTGTTCTCTATGTGCTCGACGGAGTCCCCGCTCCGACGCTTAGCCCGAATACTCTCGACCCGTCGACCATCGAGAGTGTAACCGTTCTCAAAGATGCAGCCGCAAAGGCTATTTATGGTCCGCTCGGTGCGCAGGGCGTGGTGCTCATCAACACTCGTCGCGGACACGTTGGAAAAACACACGTCAACGTCAGTCTAAGTTATGGCATCAACGACAAGACTGCCGAGTATGAGCCGATGAATGCTTATGCCTATGCGATGCTTCGCAATCAAGCACTCGCCAACGACGGCAAAGATGCGCTCTACTCTATCGAACAGCTTGATAACTATAGAGCTTGCTCGAGTTTGAGTAACAATTGGAAGCAAATGTTCATCAAAAACACTACTTCGACGCAGCTCTACAACGTCAGCGCTGATGGTGGTACAGACCGCATCCAATTCTACATCAATGCCGGTTTTGCTCACCAAGACGGCTTGTACAAAACCATCGAGAATGAAAAGTACAATCCGAATCCTTACTACAACCGCTTCACTGCAGTTTCCAATGTAAAGGTTAAGGTATTCAAGTATCTCGATGCCGCTCTCAACACCAATTTGCGCATCTACCGCAGCAACGGCAGCACCGTTGGAACCGGTACGATTCTCCATCGCATCCTCACTACACCGGCAACCGTGCCCGGACCGCTCACCGAAGACGGACTTATCCTGACCAACGAAAATTTCCCCAATACCGTTTACGGTAGTATCAACAAGTCGGGTTACGCCAAATCGACCGGCACCGACGTTAATGCCAATTTCCGCCTCGACCTCGACATGGGCTTCCTTACTCAAGGACTCTCCGCTCATGCCATTGTGGGTTACCATTCATACTATGTTGGTACGATTAACGGTACTACCGACTATACGCGCTACATCTACGACACGGAAGGCAATCTTGTGCAGTTCGGTTCGAATGCCGACTCGCCGTTGAACCTCAGCAAGGGGTCGAACACGGTCTATTTTATGAACGCTCAAGCTGCAATCAACTACGACCGCACGTTCTTCAATCGCCTGAGTGTTAACGCTGTGGCAAACTATCTTGCTGAAGACCGCATCTCTACAGGCTTCGACTCAAAGAGTGCACTGCCATACCGTCGCATCCAGGTCGGCGGTCAACTTCACCTCGGTTGGGACAATCGCTACTTCTTGCAAGGAACCGTTACCGATGCCGGTAGCGAGGAGTTCTGCAAGGGCAATCAATATCACGTTTCGTCGTCGTTCGGCGGTGCATGGGATATCGCTCAAGAGCACTTCATCGATGCCGATTGGCTGAAGACTCTTAAACTGCGTGCAAGCTACGGTACGTTGTGCTACGACAATATCTATTCTATCGGACGTCTGCTCTACAGCAGTGAAATCCGTCAAGTGAACGGCGCCGGACTCGTCAACAGTCTTTACACGGCAGCTCTCATCCAAGAATATCAACTCGGTAATGCCAACATTTCGTGGGAGAAATCTCATCAACAGAACTACGGCATCGACCTCGACCTCGGTTGCGGTTTCAGTGCGGCGTTCGACTACTGGAAAACCGACCAAAAGGGCGTTATTGCTCGCGATAACTCCAAACCGGGTATGACAGGTATTTCGTCGTCGAATCTTCCTTACGAAAATATCGGTCGTGTAGAAAGCCACGGCTACGATTTGACTCTCTCGTATCGCAAGGCATTGCGTTGCGGCCTTAATCTCGGCGTGACCGGAATCTTGAGTTACAACACCAATTGCGTAAAAGAAATCGGCGAATACGACTTGAGCATCAGCGACTACGCTTACCCGTATCGCACAACCGGTTATCCTATCGGTCAACAATTCGGTTATGTTGTTGACTACAGCAACGGTAACGGCTTCTACAACACTCAAGAAGAACTCGATGCCAATCCGCTTACCTACGACGGTGTTCGTCCTCCGCGCTTGGGTGACTTAATCTATAAGGATTTGAACGGCGACGGCGTTATCAACGTAAAAGACCAAGCTCCGTTGGAAGGCACTCGCAGCATCCCGACCTATAGCTACAGCCTTAACCTTGAGGCTGAATACAAAGGCTTCGACTTGAGTATGTTCTGGCAAGGCACAGCCGGCCGCAAAGCATACTATGGCGGCGTGGGTATCCACGAAGACTACGAGCAAGGCGTATTCTCACCGATTCACGAGAAAGCGTGGACGGCAGAGCGTTACGCTGCAGGCGAAGAAATCTCCTATCCGGCACTTTCTACCGGTGGCGCTCTCAGCCTTGAGCAAAACAACTTCCTCGTGTCGAAAAACGACTATGTGCGCTTGAAGAATCTCGTGTTTGGCTACACTCTTCCGCAGACACTCACGCAAAAAATCGGCATCTCAAGCCTCCGCGTTTTCTTCTCGGGCGAAAACTTGCTGACGTTCACAAACTTCAAGTTTAAGGATTTCATCGATCCCGAACAATCGTCGGCAACTGAATACCCCATCTACAAAACATTTAACTTTGGCTTAAACGTAAACTTCTGACATATACAACTATGCTGAATCTTATCAAGAAATCACTACTCATTGCCTCGTGTACTACCGCTATGGCAGTTATGATGGCAAGTTGCACAAATATCGATGAAATCGACGACGGTCGTCTCACCGACAAGGCTGTGTTCGGCAATCCCAAGAAGGTTGCAGGCTACCTGAACTATTGCTATGCCAATCTGACAAGCCGCGGAATGGTGCTCGAAGGTACGACGATGCTCGCATCCTACTGCGATGAGGCTTACGACGTCTACGACCAACTCAACGGTGCTCCCGAGCGCTGGATGGCAGGTCGCGTCACTTCGTTCGACAACCCGATTACGAATCCCGGCGGTTGGAGTAACTGCTATGAGGGTATTCGTAAGTGTAATAAATTCCTCGAAAATATCGACGAGGCTGAAACCTACGACGAAGACGAACGCGAAAGTTTCCGCGCTCAGGCTTACGGACTTCGAGCATATTACTACCTTTGCCTCATTAAGAATTACGGCGGTGTGCCGTTGATTCTCAACAGCATAGGTCTCGACATTCCCGCCGATACCAAACGCGCCTCTTTCGCCGAGTGTGCTCGTCAAATCATCAGCGACTGCGAGAAAGTGCTCGAAGTGAGCGACGACAACATTCGCCTCACTTGGTTCTCCGGTACTTTGGAAGACGACCGCTACCGCTTCAGCAAAGGTATGGCTTGTGCAATTATGTCGGAAGCAGCGCTTTATGCCGCAAGTCCGTTGAACAACGACGGCACGTTTACGTGGGCTGAAGCCGCTGAGGTGACAAAACGCGCTCTCGACCTCTGTCTTGAGCACGGCTATGAACTCTTCAAAACCGCTCCGACCAACAATGCCGCACTTTCGTGCTACGACCTCTATTTCACAATGCGTTCCGACGTGCAAGGCGTGATTGACAAGGAAACAATTATGGAATCACCGAACCAGATGTCAGTTTGGTCGGATAACGGTCTTCCCTCAATTCTCGGTCAAGTGAAAGCCGGTGCATGCCCGACTCAAGAACTTATCGACAGCTACGAAACTATCGACGGCAAGATGCCGATTCTCGGTTATGCTGATGCTCAACACCTTGAGCCTATCATCAACCCTGAGGCTACTCTCTACAACGAGCAGTCGCCGTACACCAATCGTGACCCGCGTCTCGAATCTACAATTTATCACTATAATTCTTTGTTAGAACCCGGAGGTAAAGTGAAAATAGACACCCGCCCGACGGGTGCCTATGCCCCCTCCGAGTCGTCTATCCGTAATACTCGTACGGGTTACTATCTTCGCAAATTCTTCGGCTATAAGTCGGATCGCAGCACAAACTTCGACGGCTATTTCAAGATTTTCCGTCTTGCCGAACTCTATCTCAACTATGCTGAAGCGCTCAACGAGGCTTCGCAAGGCAGTACGCCGCAAGCAGCGCTCGACGCCATTAATGCAGTTCGCGAGCGTGTAGGTATGCCGGCAATCGAAGCCGGAATCTCTACCGACGACTTCCGTACACGAGTTCGCAACGAGCGTCGCGTTGAATTGGCTTTCGAAGACCATCGCTTCTACGATGTGCGCCGCTGGAACATCCTTAACGAAGATAAAGCAGTGACCGGTATCAGCGTTATCCCCGGCAAACTCGGTCGTGTAACCTACGAACGTGTTCTCGTCAGCGACAGCCGTGTTGCTACTACGGATAAATACTTGCGTCTGCCAATCCCCGGTGATGAGATTAACAAATTGAAAACTCATACCGGCACCGACTTCCAAAACGTCGGTTGGTAATTCGCGGTTAATTAACTATTTACGCAATAATCATTGTTAGTGAATATATATATGGTTTTTTCAAGTAAGTATAAGTTTTATGTGACCGTTCTTATGTCGTTGGCTATGTTAGCGAGTGATTCGTTGGCATATGCCAACGACATTTTTGATTGGGACACCTACAGCGATACGTGGGTGGCGGTCGACGAGTTGCAACGCACCGTTAGTAGTTCCGAAACCGGAATCGTTGAGCCTCGCAGTAACCGCACGGTCGGTATGTTCTACTACATCTGTAACGGACCTCATGGCTCTAATGGTTCGCCAATCTACGACATCACGGAGATACTCAAAGCCAATCCGAAAAATCCCAAATGGGGTCCCGAAGGCTCTCCGCACTGGTGGGCAAAACCCTGGTTGGGATATTACGTCAATAGCGATTCGTTTGTCTACGACAAGCATTTGCAGATGCTCACTGATGCGGGCATCGATTTCCTGTTTTTCGACGTTACCAATGCATTTACCTACGATAGCGCGGTGCTTGAACTTATGAAAGCAATCGACCGCCGCACCGAGGCGGGTATGAAGTCGCCCAAACTTTGCTACACTGTCAATGCATCGGCAGCTACCGTTGTCAAAAATCTTTGGAACAAATTCTACTCCAAACCCGAGTACGACAAATATTGGTTCTACTACGACGGACGTCCGTTGATGCTCGTCAACAAGAGCGAACTGTCGTCGCTCGACAGCGAAATTGTCGACCATTTCACGATGCGCTACTCCTGGGCTTGGATGCAAGGACGCTATGCCGACCAATGGGCGTGGCTCGAATACTATCCGCAGAAGTTGGGCTGGACTATGAAAAATGGTGTGAAGACGTATGAGCAAATCTCTGTTTCTACCGCTCAGCACGCTACGACGAAAGTGGGCAAAAGTTATCACAACGGAAAGCAACCGGCAATCGATGAATACGCCGTATGTGCCGAAACTCCTCGAGGGCTCTACTTCGCCGAACAATGGAAGCAGGCTCATTTGCAAGCGCCTCCCATTGTGATGGTCACTCAGTTTAACGAGTGTATGGCAAGTCGTTTTCTCATCCATACCACCTCGGAGTTGAGCAACATCTATCCGGGCGGAAATCCGGTAATCGGCGGCACTTATTTCGTCGACGCTTTCAATGCCGAGTTCAACCGCGACATCGAGCCGAGCACCCATCCGTTGATTCGCGACAACTACTATATGCAGCTCGTCGACAACGTGCGTCGCTATAAAGGCGTGCGCGAAATCCCCGTGCCGAGTGCAGCTAAAACTATCGAACTCAACTCTGATATGACGCAGTGGGACGACGTTACGCCGGAATTCCGCGACGATATCGGCGACATAACTCATCGCAACACTCAAGGCTTCCAAAACATGGCGCCGATGGTCAACGAAACCGGTCGTCACGACCTCATTGCATCGAAAGTTACCAAAGATGCCGACAACGTCTACTTCTATCTTCGTATGGCGTCGACTCCGACCAACATCCGCTTCGCCAAGTCGTGGATTATGCTCTTCATCAATTCCGACTGCGACTACACAACAGGCTGGAACGGCTACGACTACGTTACGATGAAAAAGTCGGGCAGCGAATACTGGCTCTACCGCAACGAAGGAAATGCATATTCGTGGACCGAAGTGGCAAAAATCAATCTTTGCCAAGACGGAAATCAGTTATATTTTGCGCTGAGTCGCGCCGACCTCGGCATGACGACGGATTGCGACTTCGACTTCAAATGGGCTGATAATATTCCCGACAATCCCGACATTCTCGACTTTATCGACAAGGGCGACGTTGCTCCCAACGGACGTTTCAACTATCGCTACCGCGGCTCGCTTGTGCCTCAAGGCGGTGTCAAAGCTGTCAGCGTGGCTAACGACGTCAAATGGACTCGTTTGGCATCCGGCGAGGTCAGCCTGCGTTGGAGCGCCGACGATGTTACTTCGGTGGAGATTTATAATGCTCAAGGAGCGTTGATTCAATCGATGCCCGTTGCCGACAATGCTAAAAACGTCGTGCTCAACCTACCGAAAGGATTTGTAATTGTAAAAGTTGTATCAAAAACCGGCTTTAAGAGCCTCAAAATAGCGTAATTACTGCCGATGGTTGTTCGTATGCGTCATATATTAAGCATTTTTACAGTAGTGGCTGCCGGCTTAGTCGGCAAGGCGGCTGTGACTGAGTCGTGGGATACTTATAGCGACACGTGGGTTGCTACCGACGATTTGGGACGCGAAGTCTACAACTGCGACAGCGATTCGGCGCAACAGGTTCGACGTCCGTCGGAAGTGGGTATGTTCTACTATCTTTGGCACGGACACCACATCGTAAACCACAATGCGATTTTCGACGTTACCGAGATTCTCGGTCGAAACCCGGAAAATCCGGAGTGGGGCGACTTGCAAGAAATGCACTGGTGGGGCAAACCTCTGTTGGGCTACTATCAGTCCGGCAATCCTTACATCGTGGCAAAACATCTGCAGATGCTGTCGGATGCCGGAGTCGATTTCTTGTTTTTCGACGTCACCAACGGACCAATCTACGAAAGTTCGGTGCGAGCGGTGATGCGCGAAATCGATCGTCGCACAGCCGCCGGAATGAAGTCGCCTCGGTTGAGCTTTATGTGCTATTGGGGCGGTGCGCACGAGGTGGAACTTCTCTACAACACATTCTACAGCGATTCGTCGAACGACCGCTATTGGTACTACTATCAAGGGCGTCCGCTCATCCTTGCCAATCCCGCCGACACTCTCGAGTTGAACAATCCCGCCATTGCGCAGCGCTTCACCTTCCGCCGCTCGTGGGCATGGATGAAAGGTAAAAATCCGCGCGAATGGGCGTGGCTCGAACACTATCCGCAGGCGCCCGGCTACGACTCCGACCCGTCGGTGCCCGAGCAACTCAGCGTCAGCGTGGCGCAACACGCAAGTTCGAAAATCGGCAAAAGTTTCCATTGCGGCAAGCAACCGCCGCTCAATCGTTATGCGCTGACCGATTCAACGTCGTGGGGACTCTATTTCGAGGAGCAGTGGAAAACCGCGCACCGACTGCATCCTCCGGTGCTAATGATTACGCAATTTAACGAATGGACGGCGCAGCGATACGTTGTCAAAGATTCGGCTGACATTAAGTATGCTCGTCCGTTGGGCAAATCGGAATTTGGCGAAACAATGTTTGTCGATACTTACAATGCCGAGTTCAACCGCGACATCGAGCCGAGTACGCATCCGCTGATTCGCGACAACTACTATATGCAATTCGTGTCGCACATGCATCGCTACAAAGGCTGCCGCGCAATCCCATGCGTAGGGCGCTCGAAAATCAAAGCGGGTGCCGACATCCGACAATGGAGTGCCGTGCAGTATGAATATCGCGACGACCGTGCCGACACTCTTTGCTGCAATTCGCCTGGCTACAACCGTCTTGACACCATCGTCAACGAATATGGTCGAAACGATCTGATTGTTGCAAAAGTGGCACACGACAAACGCAATTTCCATTTCTACTTGCGCAGCAGCGACCCGTGGCGGTTCGAGCCGTCGGGCACCGGCGTTACTCTGCTTATTGCCGCCGGCAATGCCACGAATTGGCACGGTTATACGCACCGAATATATATAAATGGTAGCGGTGAGGCTACAGTCAGCCGTTGCAGCGAGTCCGGGAAGTATCAATGGACGCCGATTGCGTCGATTCCGTGCCGTATTGAAGGCAACGAGTTGCAAGTCGCCGTGCCGAGAAAGTATCTAAATGGCGTTGCCGGGCATTTCGACTTCAAGTGGATTGACAATCTGGCTGACGTTTGCCCGCAACTCGACGTGCTCGATTTCTACATCATCGGCGATGTGGCTCCGAATGCGCGTTTTAACTACCGATATAAATTCTATGACAATGAAAAATAAAATATCATCAGCGATAATCGTCATACTTTTGGCAATTTTGCCGGTTACTGCGTGGGGAGATTTGCGAACCACGTTTGCCACACCGCGCGACAGTGTGCGCACTTCGTGCTATTGGTATTGGCTTTCGGGTCATATCAGTGAGCAAGGCGTGGTCAACGACCTTAAAGCCATGAAACAGGCAGGCATCAACACTGCCTTTATCGGCAATATGGGACTCGGTGCCGGCGATGGCATCGCAACTCCGGGGAAAGTCAAAATTCTCTCGGATGAGTGGTTCCGCATTGTGCGTAAGGCACTTGCTACCGCCACCGAACTCGGCATCGACATCGGCATCTTCAACGCTCCCGGATGGAGCCAGGCAGGCGGTCCGTGGAACAAGCCGGAAGGCTCGATGCGCTATCTTGCCAACCAAACTGTCGAAGTCGACGGTGGAGCGGTCAACGTCTCTTTCGACACACCCGGCAACGGCGGCTATTATAGCGACGTAAAGGTGCTTGCCTATCGTTTGCCGGACAGTTATGTCGCACTCGGCAACGCAAATACCGATATTGCTCCGTCGCAGAAATCGCTCTTCGACGGCGATTTGACCACCGAATTTGCTCTCGAGGATTCGTGCGTTGTCGACCTGCGTCCGCGCGGCGGCTCGTTTACGGCTCGCTCGATTGCTATCTATCCGGCAGAGCGCCGCATCTACTGCACTGCCGAAGTTTGGGCAAAAAACGGCTCAAGCCGAACGAAAGTGGCTGAATTTAAGGTTGATAGAACCCTCGACTGGCTTTTTGTGGGCTACGACGCTTACGCACCCATCGTGCATGTGCTGGCTGACACCGAAGCCGAAGAGTTGAGCATCGTATTTCGCGGTGTAAACAAAGGCGCGGGGCTGAAGGAGATTCGCATATCTTCGGAGCCTGTCGTCGACCAATATCCGGAGAAAATTCTTGCCAAGATGTTGCAAATACCAACGCCGACGTGGAGCGACTATAAGTGGGAACAAATCGTTGCCCGCAATGCCGTGCCTGCTGTTGCCGCCGCCGACGTTGTCGACCTTTCGGCATCGCTTAAAGGCAATTCGCTGACGTGCACTTTGCCCGAAGGACGCTGGCGTATCGTGCGTACGTTTATGCTCCCGACAAACATAGAAAATGCGCCGACATTAGACGACGGTCGAGGTTTGGAGGTCGACCGTTGGGATTTGCCGAGCCTGCGCCACCATTACGATAGTTTTATGGGACGAATTATCGACTATGTTCCTGCCGAAGAGCGTAAGTGCCTCAAATACATGGTTTGCGACAGTTACGAACGCGCGGCGCAGAATTTTGGCAACGACTTCATCGAGCAGTTCAAGTCGCGCTTTGGCTACGACCCGACGCCGTTCTTGTTGACTTACGGCGGCATCATCGTTGCCGACGAAGAGCAGTCGAACCGCTTCTTGTGGGATGTGCGTCGCATGATTGCCGACCGCCTCGCTTACGATCATATCGGCGAATTGCGTAAGATGGCGAATGCCGACGGTATGCGCCTCTGGCTCGAAAACTACGGGCACTGGGGGTTCTGCGGAGAATTTTTACAATATGGCGGGCAAGCCGACGACGTTGCCGGGGAGTTTTGGAGTGAAGGAGAACTCGGCAACATCGAAAACCGCGCAGCTACGTCGTGCGGTCACATCTACGGCAAGCCTACCATTTTCTCCGAGTCGTTTACCTGTGGCGGAGCGCCGTTTTCGCGCTATCCGGCGACGATGAAGCAACGCGGTGACCGCTTCTTCAGCGAGGGCATCAACAGTACGTTGTTGCATCTCGTGGTGTCGCAACCCGACGAAACGACTTTGCCGGGTGTCAATGCCGCATTCAGCAACGAATTCAACCGCAAGAACACTTGGTACAGCCACATGGACTTGTTTACCGACTACCTGAAGCGTTGCAACTTGCTTCAGCAACAGGGTAGTTACGTTGCCGACGTCGCTTACTTTATCGGCGAAGACGCTCCGGTAATGACCGGCGCAACCAACCCGGCTTTGCCTGCGGGCTATCAATTCGACTATATCAATGCCGAAGTGATTATGAATCGCCTCAGTGCAACCGCCGACCATCGACTCTGTCTGCCCGGCACGCTCAATGCCTATCGTTTGCTCGTGCTTCCGCCGTTGCAGACGATTACGCCGGAACTGCTTGCGCGCATCCGCACGCTTGTCGATGACGGTGCAATCATTCTCGGTCCGAAACCGCAAAAGTCGCCGAGTCTGAAGGGCTATCCCGACTGCGATGCTCGTGTGCGTAGCCTTGCCGACGAACTTTGGGGCGCGTCGGCTGACGAACGCGTAATGCGACAGGTGGGAAAAGGCTTTGTCTTGAGCGGCTATGATGTCAAAGAAGTGCTCGACATGTTTGGTATTTCGCCCGATGCCACCTTCCGCGCTTATTCGGGTAAGTGCGATGTGGCTTATGCTCACAACACAACTGCTGACGGGCGCGAAATCTACTTCGTTGCCAACCAATCGCCGACCGACACCATCGCTATCGACGCTTCGCTGCGCACGACGGGCTTGAATGTCGAGTTGTGGAATCCCGTGTCCGGAAAGATTGCTTCAGCAGCGTTTGCCGACACGGGCGAGCGCACGGTTGTGCCTCTTCGTCTGCATCCGCTCGAAAGCACTTTCGTCGTTATGTCGAAAGAGCAGGCGGCTCCTGTCGAAAGCGCTTCGGCATCGATTTTCCTGGCTACGCTCAACGACGGTTGGCGCGTGACATTTACCGACAAATTCGGCAAAACCCTTCGCCGCAACAATTTCGCCATTTGCGACCTTAAAGACTCCGCCGACGACGAACTTCGCCATTTCTCGGGCGAGGCTGTCTACAGCCGAAAGTTCGATTGCGAAGCTCCGGCGGGTGCCAGGGTGGTTCTCGACCTGGGCAAAGTTGGGGTGATGGCAAAGGTGACGGTCAACGGCAGGTACGTTGGCGGCGTTTGGACCGCGCCATACTCGCTCGACATTACCGAGGCATTGCGCCGCGGCGAAAATACCGTGGAAATTTCGGTGGTCAACACGTGGGTGAACCGACTTATCGGCGATGCCGCTAAGCCCGCCGACAAGCGTAAGACCAACTGTAACTTCAACGACTGGCGCAGCGATTCGCCGTTGCAGTCGTCGGGACTTATCGGTCCGGTCAGAATACTTTTTGAACAAACCAAATAAAACACAACATATATGAATTATTTTGCTATAGACCTTGGCGCTACAAGCGGCCGCACGATGCTTTGCCGCGTAGCCGACGGACGTATCTCCATCGAGGAGGTCAGCCGTTTTGCCAACCCTATAATCGAGGTGCGAAATCATTGCTATTGGGATATTTTACACCTCTATAATGAGATTATCAAAGGACTTGCCGCAGTGGCTCGCCAAGGAATCGCTATCGAATCAATCGGTATCGACACTTGGGGTGTCGACTTTGTGTGCTTTGGAGCCGACGGCGCTATTCTGAGTGCTCCGCTGAGTTACCGCGACCCGCATACGGCAGGAATGCCCGACGAGTTTTTCAAAACGATTCCCGCAAGCAGTGTGTATGCAAAAACCGGCATACAGGTGATGGATTTCAATTCAATCTATCAACTCTTCGCGATGAGTCGTGCGAACAATTCGGCACTTGCCGCAGCCGACAAGATTCTGTTTATGCCCGATGCACTAAGTTACCTGCTCACCGGCGAAATGGTGACCGAATATAGCATCGCATCGACTTCGCAATTGCTCAATCCAGTGACAAAGCAACTCGACGAGGAACTTCTTCGCGCTGTCGGCGCACGCCCCGAGCAATTCGCCCCCGTTGTGATGCCCGGAACGCGTATCGGCGTGCTTAGCCCGGAGGTGCAACGTCTCACCGGACTCGGCGCCGTGCCTGTTATTGCTGTGGCGGGACACGACACTGCTTCGGCAATTGCCGCCGTGCCGACCGCCGACGAACGCTATGCTTATCTCAGTTCCGGTACGTGGAGCCTTATGGGCATCGAAACCGCTGAACCGATTATCAATGACTTCAGTTACCGCGAAAATTTCACCAACGAAGGTGGCGTCGACGGAACAACGCGTTTCTTGAAAAATATCTGCGGAATGTGGTTGCTCGAACGCTGTCGCGCTGAATGGAAAACCGCCGGAATCGACGTCGACCATGCTACGATTGCTGCCGAAGTTGCCAAGGCTGAGCCTTTCCGCTCGCTCATCTATCCGGATGCCAAATGCTTCGCCAACCCGACGAGTATGCTCGACGCAATTGCCGACTATTGCCGCTCGACCGGACAACCTGTGCCGGAAGGAGTAGGGGCTGTGGCACGTTGCATCTTCGAGAGCCTCGCTCTGCGTTATCGTCAAGTGATTGAGATTCTCGACGACTTCGCACCGATGCCTATCGAACGTCTTAATATCATCGGCGGTGGCTCGCAAAACGCTCTGCTTAACCAATTTACGTGCGACTCAATCGGACGCCGCGTGCTTGCCGGACCGACCGAATGTACAGCCCTGGGTAATGCCGCCATGCAAGCGCGTGCAGCTGCCGAGGTGAAGTCGCTTGCTGACGTGCGCGCCGTTATTGCCGCTTCGGTGACCCTCGTTGAATACAATCCTACGGCAGAGCGCAACACCTGGAACAGCGCTTACGACCGATTTCTCGAAATTACTAAGAAATACAACAATTAAAATCTATTAATATGAAAACTGAAAACATTGAAAGCGCGTATGCTTACGCCAAAGAACGTTTCGCAGCCATTGGCGTCGACACCGATGCTGCTATCGCAAAAATGAACGAAATCCACTTGTCGCTCCACTGCTGGCAAGCCGATGACGTTGCCGGTTTTGAAAACGCCGGAAGTCTGACGGGCGGTATCCAAGCAACCGGTAATTATCCCGGCAAGGCTCGCAATATCGATGAACTCCGTGCCGATATCGCTAAGGTGAAAACCCTCCTTCCCGGTACACACCGTCTTAACCTTCACGAAATCTACGGCGACTTCGCCGGCGAACGCGTCGACCGCGACCAAGTTGAGCCGCGTCACTTCGAAAGTTGGATGCAATGGGCTAAGGAAAACAATATGAAACTCGACTTCAACAGCACGTCGTTCTCTCACCCCAAATCGGGCTCGCTTTCGCTCTCTAACCCCGACAAGGGTATCCGCGATTTCTGGATTGAACACACCAAGCGTTGCCGCGCCGTGGCTGAGGAAATCGGTAAGCGTCAAGGCGACCCGTGTATCATGAACCTTTGGATTCACGACGGTAGCAAAGACATCACTGTCAATCGTATGCTCTATCGCAGCCTGCTCAAAGATTCGCTCGATGAAATCTTCGCTCAGAAATACGACAACATGAAGGACTGCCTCGAGTCGAAGGTATTCGGTATCGGTTTGGAAAGCTACACTGTCGGTTCGAGCGACTTCTACACCGCTTACTGCGCTCAAAACAACAAAATCGTGACACTCGACACCGGTCACTTCCATCCGACGGAAAGCGTTGCCGACAAGGTTTCGTCGCTGTTGCTCTACGTTCCCGAATTGATGCTCCATGTGAGCCGTCCGGTACGTTGGGATAGCGACCACGTAACGATTATGAACGACGATACGCTCGACCTTTGCCGCGAAATCGTGCGCTGCAACGCCATCGACCGCGTTCACATCGGTCTCGACTACTTCGACGCAAGCATCAACCGCATCGGCGCATACATCATTGGCGCTCGTGCTACTCAGAAGTGCGTGCTCTTGGCGTTGCTCGAGCCAATCGAATCGCTCCGCAAATATGAGGCTGCCGACAAGGGCTTCGAACGTCTTGCTATGCTCGAAGAGCTGAAGTCAATGCCGTGGGGCGCTGTTTGGGATATGTATTGCCTCCGCAACAACGTTCCCGTCGGCGAAGAATATATCGCCGAAATCGAGAGCTACGAGGCTGAAATCACCTCTAAACGTAATTAATCGGAACACTCGCAGCGTGCAAGCCCGACGTCGTCGACTTGCATGCTGCGATAAATACTGAAGAATATGGAAATTCTTTTCGGACTTTTGATAATCGCCGTCGGCAGTTTCTGCCAGTCGAGCTCTTACGTGCCAATCCGCAAGGTAAAGCACTGGAGTTGGGAAAGTTTCTGGCTCGTGCAGGGCGTTTTTGCATGGATAGTATTCCCGATAGTCGGCGCTATGCTTGCCGTACCCGAAGGCGAATCGATTTTCGCACTGCTTGCGGCACATCCCGGTGATGCTGCAATGACAGCGCTTTCCGGCGTGCTCTGGGGCGTCGGCGGACTTACTTTCGGTCTGTCGATGCGCTATCTCGGCGTGGCGCTCGGACAAAGCATTTCGCTCGGCACCTGCGCTGCACTGGGTACGATTCTCGGACCGGTGCTCATGGGTAATACGGAGGCGCTTACCTCGCCGGTGCTCATCGGCGTTGCCGTGACGCTCATCGGCATCTCGGTTATCGGCGTTGCCGGCTCTATGCGTCAGAAAAATGCTAAAAGCGATGAAAAACAGGAGTTTAACTTCACTAAAGGCTTAACCGTTGCCGTGCTGGCAGGTCTGATGAGCGCATGCTTCAACATCGGCCTCGAATTCGGCTCGGCTTTGCATTTCGAAGGCACTCCCGAAATTTACAGTTCGCTGATAGCAACAATGCTCGTTACACTTGGCGGATTCTTGTCGAATGCCGCGTATTGCCTCTATCAAAATGCAAAAAATCACACATGGGGCGACTATGCACGCAAGGACAACCGCCTCGGCAACATCCTCTTTTGCGCCCTCGCCGGTGTGCTCTGGTACAGCCAATTCTTCGGACTCAGTCTGGGTAAAGGCTTCCTGACCGGTTCGGCTACGCTGTTGACGTTCTCGTGGTGCATCTTGATGGCGCTCAACGTAACATTCTCAAACGTGTGGGGAATCATCCTCAAAGAGTGGAAAGGCTGCAATCGCCGCACCATTGTCGTGCTTTTGACAGGTCTGGCGCTGCTTATCCTTTCGTCGTTCCTCCCGCAATTATTATCGTAAAATGTAATTATTATGAATTCTTGTTTAGACAATAACGCAGCGCTTGCCCACGAGGTATACCAAGTAGCCGAAGTTGCCGGCTATCTTTGGCAAAAAGGCTGGGCGGAGCGCAATGGCGGCAACATTACCGTCAACGTAACCGACCGGGTCGACGACGCACTTCGTCAAGCGCCGGCAATCGGTGCGCCCAAAGCAATCGGTGTAACTCTTCCGCACCTCAAAGGTCAATTTTTCTATTGCAAAGGCACAAATCGTCGTATGCGCGACCTTGCCCGCAACCCGATGGACAACGGCTCGATTATCCGCATTACCGACGACTGCGCGCACTACGAAATCATTGCCGACCGCGAGGTTATGCCGACATCCGAACTGCCGTCACATCTTTCGGTACATAACTATCTGATTGGCAAAGGTTCGACCTACAAAGCGTCGGTCCACACGCACCCGATTGAGTTGGTGGCACTGTCGCATTGCGACCGCTTCCTCGAAAAGGACGTGCTGACGAAGTTGCTTTGGAGTATGATTCCCGAGACCAAGGCATTCTGCCCGCGCGGACTCGGAATCGTGCCTTATATGCTCCCCGGCTCGGTAGAACTTGCCGATGCCACAATCCGTGCCATCGACGACGACTACGACGTGGTGATGTGGGAAAAGCACGGCGTGTTTGCCGTCGGCGAAAACGTGATGGAAGCATTCGACATGATTGATACGCTCACAAAGAGCGCAATTATCTATAAGGATTCTTGCTCAATGGGCTTCCAACCGAAAGGAATGTCAGACGAACAAATGCAAGAAATTTCCACCGTTTTCCACCTTCCGAAATAATCGTACGGGTATATATTAGGTAAGCGAGGAGAATCGGCACCGCCGTCCTCCTCGCTTAGTGTTTATTGCTTCGCGTTTATCGTTTATTGTTTATCGTGCATCGATTCCGTCACAGTCGCCATACCCTTGTGTCTGTAGCCTTACAGCACAACTTTCGTTGTCGTTCCGGCAACTTTTTTCTCAAAAAACCAAAATGTCAAGTTCTTACATGCAGAAACTTGACATTTCTATGATATATACAACCTTATTCAAGATGAAGAATGCATAGATTACGCGCGATTGCGGTGGAAGCGGCATGTCGGGTAAGAGGTAAGAGGTAAGAGGTAAGGGTGTACCGTTATTGCCTCTCCGCTCTCCGCTTTTCAGAGATGAATTTCACGAAAATTTGCAATGTTGGCAATAATCGCCGATTTTTTGCGTTAAAGGAATATATGAAAAAATTTTTGGTTCATATTGCAGTGATTTTGACGGTATTGTTGTCGTCGACTGTGCGTGCGCAGGACAACGACAAGATACTTAATCGTCCTTATGCAGATATGAAACGCGTTCACTACGGCTTTTCGGTGGGCTTTCAGAACCAGAGTCTGTGGCTCACGCACAACGGCTATACGACCGAGAGCGGTGAGTCGTGGTTTGCCGACGTGACGGATTTGCAGCCGGGATTTTGCGTGAATATGCTCGGCGATTTGCGCCTTGGGCAGCATTTTAATTTACGCTTGTCGCCGGGTATGTATTTCGGCAGCCGCACGGTGACTTTTCGCGAATCAGTCAGCGGAAATGTCGAAAAGCAAAACATCAAAAACAGTAGCGTGGTTGTTCCGGTCGACTTGAAGGTGTCGGCGCTTCGCTATCACAATATGCGCCCGTACGTCACAGCCGGCGTTATGGCGTCGTTCGACGTGTCGAAGAAGAAGGACGGCGAGTTGCTGCAGTTGAGCAATACGGACCTTTATGCCACGGTGGGCTTGGGACTTGATGTCTACGTGCCGTTTTTCAAGTTTATTCCCGAGGTAAAGTTCTGCTTCGGATTGAAGAATCTGCTGAAAAAGGACCGTCCCGACTTGGCTGAAGACCCCGACAAACTGAAGTTTACCAATTCGTTAGACAAAGCCGTCTCGAATATGGTGGTGTTTACATTTTATTTTGAGTAGAAGTGCTTGGATTAAGAAACATAGGAAGAAAGATGGCAATCGTCGTGGCGGTTGCGACGGCGTTTACGTGTTCGGCGCAGGTCGACACACAGTTGTCGCAATACTGGGCGTTGCCGTCGTACTACAACCCGGCAGCCATCGGCAGAACGGATTTTCTGCACATTATGGGTGGCACGCGCTTGCAATGGGTGGGCATTCCGAATGCGCCGACAGCGTTTTTGGCGAGTGCCGATATGCCCGTTAAGATTGGGAAGAAGCGAATCGGCGTGGGCGTTATGTTCCAGCAGGAGAGCATCGGACTTTTCTCGAATCTGAATGCGGGAGCGCAGGTGGCGTATAAGCAAAAGTTGCTCGGCGGTGAGTTGTCGATTGGCGTGCAAGTCGGTATTTTCGACCAGAATTTCAAAGGTTCGAAGGTCTACATTCCCGACGACGATGAGTTTCATCAAGACACCGACGACGCAATTCCGCGCAACGACCTTCACGGCACGGCGTTCGACATGAATGCCGGCGTCTACTACACGCACAAATGGTTCTGGGCAGGTATCTCGGCAACGCACCTGATGGAGCCTACCGTATCGCTCAACACCGACGAAGGTTCCGACGAGGCGATGTATGAGACGCAAGCCGGACGAATGTTTTATTTTATGGGTGGTAGCAATATTCCGATAAAAAATACGTTATTTGAAATACAGCCCTCTTTTAATGTCCGCAGCGACTTTAAGAGTGTTCAGCCGGAGGTAACAGCCCGCGTGCGCTACAATAAATTCTTGTCGGGAGGTGTGGCATATCGCTACAAAGATGCCGTTTCGGTGCAGTTAGGCGCCGAGTTTAAGAACTTCTTTGTGGGTTACAACTACGACTATCCGACGTCGGCGATTTCGAAAGCCAGCAGCGGTTCGCACGAGGTGTTTGTCGGCTATAACGTGAAATTGAACTTAGGAGATAAGAACAAAAATAAACATAAGAGCATTCGCATAATGTAACAATATGAAGAAAGTAGTTTTATACATTGCAGTGAGTCTGATGGCAACGTCGTGTGCCTTCTCGACGAAAACGTCGGCAGGAGAAGGTGGCGGCGAAGTTACCGGAGTACGAGGTACGGCGCTTGGCGAGCCAACGCCCTACGGGATGGTGCTTGTCGACCGCGGTTCGATGAAGATGGGACCCAACGAAGACGATTCGACATGGAACATCAAGGCAAACCCGAACGGCATGTCGGTAGAATCGTTCTGGATGGACGAGACGGAAATTACCAATGCCAAGTATAAGCAATTCGTGCTTTGGGTACGCGACTCTATTATCCGCGAGCGTCTTGCCGATCCGGCTTACGGTGGCGACGAAGAGTTTAAGATTGAAGAAGACAAAGAAGGCAATCCGATAACTCCGCACCTCAATTGGAAGAAGCCCATACCGTGGCGTAATCCGTCGGAAGACGAGCAGCGCGCCATTGCCAGCGTGTATCGCTACAACCCGATTTCGGGAGTGTGGGAGCTCGACCCGACGCAGATGAACTATCGCTACGAAATCTATAATCTCACGGATGCGGCAAAGCGTAAGAATCGCCTCGACCCGGCTACGCGCGTCTACAATACCGACGTGCCCGTCAGCAACGAAATGCCGATGATTTCGAAAGATACAGCCTACATCAACGACAACGGCGACATCGTGCGCGAAACCGTCACTCGCCGTCTCACAGGCAACTACGACTTCTTGAATACTTATATCGTGAACGTCTATCCCGACACGACGGCGTGGATTAACGACTTCGACAACGCCTACAACGAGCCTTATACGCGTATGTATTTCTCGCATCCGGGCTATGCCGACTATCCCGTTGTCGGCGTAAGTTGGGAGCAGGCGAATGCGTTTGCAAACTGGCGTACCGACTACCTTCGCCGTTCGATTGGCAAACAAGGCGCTTACATCGAGCCTTATCGCTTGCCGACCGAGGCTGAGTGGGAGTTTGCCGCTCGCGTTGGTAAAGAAGCCAACAAATATCCTTGGGAGGGCGATTTCCCCATCTCCGACAGCGGTTGCTTCTATGCCAACCTCAAGCCCGGCGACGGCAACTACATCAAGGACGGCAATCTCATTACGTCGAAAGTCGGAACCTACGACCCGAACGACTTCGGACTCTACGACATGGCAGGTAACGTCAGCGAATGGACGTCGACAGCCTACACCGAGAGCATTGACCGACTCACAAACGACATCAACCCCGAATATCGCTATAATGCCGCCAAGGAAGACCCCTACAAGGCTAAGCGTAAAATCGTCAGAGGCGGTTCGTGGAAAGACATTGCACACAACGTGCGCGCCGACTTGCGTATGTGGGAATATCAGAACGAGCAACGCTCTTACATCGGTTTCCGTTGCGTAAGAACGCAAGTGGGGTTTGCTAAAGGTCGTAAAAAGAAATAATTTCAGAACACATAAAATTGCTACAAAATGGGCAAAATTAAGAAATATAAAAACAGCGTAGAAGCCTTCCTTTCAGGCGAAAAGGGACAAAGGTTTTTCAACTTTGCATATAGTATCGGTGCAGCCGTCGTTATTTGGGGTGCTTTGTTCAAGATTTTGCACCTTCCCGGCGGTAATGCATTGCTTTCGATTGGTATGGGTACGGAGGTGTTGATGTTCGTGTTGACCGCATTCGACCGTCCGCCGAAAGAATACCATTGGGAAGAAGTATTCCCGGTGTTGTCGAGCAACAATCCTGAAGACCGACCCGACTTTGCAGGCGGCGGTGGCGGTGGTGCCGTAATCGTAGGCGGTGGCGGTGAAGCTCTCGCAGGCGAAGCAGCCGAGGGTGGCACAATCACCATCAATGGCGCAGGCGGAGGCATTGTAGCCGGCGGAGGCGTTGTGGCAGGTGTTGCAGGCAACGTCGAAGGCATGACCGACGTCAACGAGCAATATGTCTCGCAAGTGGCTGCCATCAATGAGCAAATGGAACAACTTCGTCAAACCACCGAAGCGCTCAACCACGTTTCGTCGGTCTTGCTCGAAAGCTATCGCGCCATTACCGACAACTCGGAAAACATTACCTCAAGTTCGACCGGCTACGTTGAACAAATGACCAGCTTGAACCGCAACATTGCCGGACTGAACACAATCTACGAAATCCAACTTAAGAGCATTTCGTCGCAACTCGACAATATCGACAAGGTCAACCAAGGACTCAAGGCGATAAGTCGCATGTACGAGCAATCGGCTTCGGAGAGCAACCGCTACTGCGAAGAGACGCATAAGATGGCTCAATACATGCAGCAACTCAACTCGGTCTACGAGAAGATGATAACAGCGATGACAATCAACATGTATCGACCGATGGTCAATCCCGACGACTTGACGCCCCGTCAGCCGCAAGCGCCCGAAGCCGATACCGAAAATAACCAATAGCGATTCGATTAGACTATGGGTCAAAACGGAAACGTAACAAGGATGTCCCCACGTCAGAAGATGATCAACCTGATGTACATCGTTCTGACGGCAATGCTGGCGCTCAACGTCTCCAGCGACGTGCTCAACGGCTTCAGCCTCGTTGAGGGCGGACTCGTCCGTACTAACGAAAACGTCAGCGACCGTAATACTGCTCTTTATCTCAAACTCGAGGACTTTACAAAAAAGAATCCTCAGAAAGGGCGTGTTTGGTACGAAAAAGCAACCGACGTGAGGGTGAAAACGATGAAACTCTACGCTTACATCGATTCACTGAAGTTGGCAATCGTCAAGGACGTCGACGGTGAAAATGCCGATGTGGAAAATATCATCGAAAAAGACAACCTCGAGGCTTCGTCGAAAATCATGATTACCTATCGCAACGGCGTCAACCTCAAAGCCAAAATGGCAGAATATAGTAAGTACATATCACAATTCGTAACCGATACAGCCAAGCAACGGACCATCGTCAAGGCTCTTTCGACGGAGCCTATCGTGCTCAAAGACAGCCAAATGGTGCGCGTGCCTTGGGAAATCGGTATGTTCGAGAATATGCCCGTTGTGGCAGCCGTGACGTTGCTCACCAAGATACAAAACGACGTGCTTTTCGCCGAAGGCGAGGCTCTGTCGGCTCTGCTTACCAACGTCGATGCCAACGACGTGAGAGTAAATCAGATGGAGGCATTCGTCATTCCGAATTCGCGACTTGTGATGCGCGGAGGCAAATATACCGCCGACATCGTGCTTGCCGCAGTCGACACAACGCAACGCCCGGCAATCTACATCAACGGTCAGCGTCTTGCTCCAAACGTACGCACCTACGAGGTAGGTACAGGCAAAGTGGGCAACTTCAACTACACCGGCTATTTGGAGGTGGTTCGCGGCGACGGTACGACGGCAAAATACGACTTCAAGTCGGACTATACCGTAATCGAGCCGATGGCAACCGTTTCGGCAACGATGATGAACGTGCTCTATGCGGGTATCAACAACCCGATAAGCATAGCCGTTCCCGGTGTGGCGCAGAATGCCATCTCGGCAACGATGACCAACGGAACGCTTACGCGCAACGGCGATAGCTGGTCGGCACACCCGACGAAGGTCGGCGCCGAATGTGTTATCACCGTAACGGCAACGATGGACGGACGTGCACAAACCGTGGCGACGACGTCGTTCCGCGTGCGCAAACTGCCCGATCCGATGCCTTACATTGCCTACAAAGATGCAAAGGGCAACGAGATGCGCTACAAAGGTTCGAAGCCGTTTGCCAAGACTCTGCTGCTTGCCACCGACGGCATCGAAGCCGCTATCGACGACGACTTGCTAAACGTGCAGTATCGCGTGCTGTCGTTCGAGACTGTCGTGTTCGACTCGATGGGTAACGCTATCCCCGAAACGTCCGACGGCGCGAAATTCTCGGAACGTCAGAAGAACAGTTTCCGCCGACTCTCGCGCGGCAAACGCTTCTACATCTCACGCGTCAAGGCGGTTGGTCCCGACGGCATCACTCGCGACCTCGCTCCGATGGAAGTGATTGTTAACTAATTTGTTGATTGATAATACATACCACAATATATGAAAAATTTAAAATTAATTCTCACTGCATTGCTTTTGGCGAGCGTTGCGCTCCCCGGATTCAGCCAAGTGGTCCGCAAGAAAGACAAGAAGGAAACCAAAGACAATTCGACAGGTGTGACCTTCCGCATGAAAGAATTCTACGAGGAAACTCCCGAATCGGAAGCTAACCTTATGTGGATGAAGGTGATATATCGCCAGCTCGACTTGAATCAAATCGAGAATATGCCGCTGTACTATCCCGAAGAACCCACCGAAAATCAGCAGAGCCTTTTCCGCCTGATTATGAAACTGCTTACGGCAGGCGAACTAAAAGCCTACGAGTATCTCGATGGTCGCGAGGTGTTCAACGAGCAGTATCAAATCAAAGTGGGCGAGACTCTCGACCGTTTCCACATTATCTACAAGGAAGCCAAAGGCAGTACGGAGAAAAATCCGAAATACGAAGTCGAAGAGAGCGACATCCCGTCGAACGAGGTGCTTAGTTACTACATCATCGAGCGCTGGGTGTTCAACAGCAACGAAAATCGCATGAAGAGCACCGTCGAGGCTATTTGCCCCGTGCTGCACCGCTCCGACGACTTTGGCGGCGAGCCGATTCGCTACCCGATGTTCTGGCTCAAACTTGCCGACATTCGCCCGTATCTGACTCAGCAAAATATCTTCGTCGACGATGACAACAACTTGGCAAAATACACCTTCGACGATTTCTTCCAACTTGGTATGTATAAAGGCGAAATCTATAAAACTCGCAACCTGCGCAATCGTACGCTTATGCAGATGTTCCCCGACCCGGACGACCTCAAGCATGCGCAAGACAGCATCGAAAACCGTCTGAAGGCATTCGACAAAGACCTCTGGGTGCCGACGCGTGAAGAACTCGAAGCACGCCGCGAGGCTGAAGAAGCCGCTCGCCTTCGTGCCGAAGGTAAGTCGGACGACATCGTTGTGAAAGACCGCGATGGTGGTGAAGATGTGGATGCCGACGCCGATGAGACGGCTACCGAGCCTAAGGAAACTACGAAAACGGCTAAGAATAAACGTGCGTCGTCGAAGTCGACAAAATCTACAAAGAAAGATACGACAAAGAAAGACGCCGACAAGAAGAAAAAGGCTAAGCCGAAGAAGCCGGCAGGAACGAGCTCGAAATCGAATGCCGTGCGCTCCGTCCGCCGCACGAAGTAGCGACAGACCAACCATACACAAGTCCCGCCCGGCAGTCGCTCGGCGGGGCTTGTGTTTTCCCGGGAGACACAATTCTGAAACGGTGAAGTTGTTTGCACCGCCAATATTCAAACACCTCAAAACCAATAAGGGCTATTGGTCTTGAGGTGCTTAGAGGTTGTAGGTTAGAGAACTATCCCAAAGTTACATCAAGTCTCAACATGATGCCAAGAGCTGCTGCAATACGTAGGAATGATGATAATTGCATGTCTGTTTCACCCTTTTCTATGCGGTTGATATAAGACCGCTCACGTCCAATCATATCAGCCAACTCTTTTTGAGTTAATCCAAGTGCTTTACGCCTATCTCTGAGCAATTCTCCGTAATACCATGCCTTTGCTTTCGCATCGAATTCTTCGCGCGATTGAGTCCCACGGGTACCATATTTTGCCGAAAGTTCGTCTTCAGCAGAGGTCAATCCCTGAATTTGTGAGAAATCTGTTTTTCTCAACTTCTCTAACTGCTCTTTGGAGAGCCGAGGGTAATTTGTGCTCATATCATCGAGGTTAAAATATTATAAGCTTTTCTTATTTGTTTGTCATAATCCTTATTGCTCTTTTTGACAAAACCATTTAGGATGATAATCTCCGTTGCAAGACTGATATTCGGATTGTCGGCAGAAAATAAAATTACGCGAATCTCATTGTCAACCGACACACGTAATTCGTAAAAATCAGAGCTGATAACTTTTTTTACGAATTTTTGCGAAAGCGGCATCTCGGTTTGGAGAATTGCGATACAGTAGTCCAGCTTCTCCAATGCTCTTTGATTGAGTGTAGCCTTGAATTGCATATATTCTTCCGAATATCGTATGTTTCTTTCCATCGAGGTTATTGCTTTGTATGCAAAAGTAACTAATTAGTTTCATTCTACCAAACAATTTTTTAATAATTGATTTTTCGGCGGGACTATTATCGCATAAAGTCGCATAAAGTCGCATAATGGGGCTTTATTGTGATATTTATTAAACTTTTTTGGCATAATTGACTAAAAAGTTATATATTTGTATCGAAAAGCGATTTGTCGTTGATAAGTCGCTTGTTTTTGATAAGTCGCTGATTTTGGATATTACAAAAAAACTAACATAAACAACGAATAATGAATCTAATAGTAAGCAAGCGGCATTTCTCTGAGAAAGTTGTAGAACTTGTCGTAGAGGCGCCGCTGATAGCGAAATCGCGTCGTGCGGGACATTTTGTGATTGTCCGTGCGGATGAGCATGGCGAACGAATTCCGTTGACCATTGCCGACTCTGATGTTGAAAAAGGCACAATCACCTTGGTTGTTCAAGCCGTCGGCGTATCGTCGACGAAGATTTGCGGCAAAGAGCCGGGCGAATATCTTCACGACGTGGTAGGACCATTGGGGCAGGCAACCCATATCAAGAATTACGGTACGGTAGTATGTTGCGGCGGTGGCGTCGGAGTGGCTCCGCTGTTGCCGATAATCCGCGCAATGAAAGCCGCCGGCAATCGCGTAGTCAGCGTGTTGGCGGGTCGTACGAAAGACCTTATTATCCTCGAAGACGAGGTTCGTGCGTCGTCGGATGAGGTTGTTATAATGACCGACGACGGCTCGTACGGTACAAAGGGTCTGGTCACTGCCGGCGTTGAGTCGGTGATTAATCGCGAAAAAGTCGATTTGGTAGTGACTATCGGTCCGGCTATTATGATGAAGTTTGTGGCGCTGTTGACGAAGAAATACGAGGTGCCGACGATGTGCTCGCTCAACACCATTATGGTCGACGGCACGGGAATGTGTGGCGCTTGCCGTGTAACGGTCGGTGGTAAAACGAAGTTTGTATGTATTGACGGACCGGAATTTGATGCACATCAGGTTGATTTCGAAGAAATGATGATGCGTCTTCATTCTTACGACGACGAAAAGAAGTAACGCTATGGACGAAAAAGAGATATTGTCTGCTCACCGAGCAGAGCCTTGGCGCGAGGAATTGCGCAAGGCAAAATCGGCTAAAGAACGTACGCAACAGCCTCGCGTGAAGATGCGCGAACTTAGCCCGGACTATCGCGTGACGTGCAACGAGGAGGTAAATCAAGGTCTGACCGTTGAAATGGCGGTTGCCGAAGCAGGCCGCTGCCTCGACTGTCCCGACCCGCAATGCGTTACGGGTTGCCCGGTCGGCATTGAGATTCCTACGTTTATCAAAAACGTGGAGCGAGGCAACTTCCGCGAAGCCGCGCTGACCATCAAGCGTACGAGTGCGCTTCCGGCAGTGTGCGGTCGCGTTTGCCCGCAGGAGAAGCAATGCGAAAGCAAGTGTATCCACAAAAAGATGAAAAAAGAGCCGGTGGCAATCGGCTATCTCGAACGCTTCGTTGCCGACTATGAGCGCGAAAACGGCGAGCCGGGTGTGCCCGAAGTAGCTGCGCCGAACGGCATAAAAGTGGCTGTCGTTGGTAGCGGTCCTGCCGGATTGGCATTCTGCGGCGATATGGCGAAACTCGGCTACGACGTGACCGTCTTTGAAGCGCTGCACGAAATCGGCGGCGTGCTCAAATATGGTATACCGGAATTCCGTTTGCCGAATAAAATTGTCGACGTCGAAATCGACGGCTTGCGTCGGTTGGGAGTTAAGTTTGAGACGAACTGCATCGTGGGCAAGACGTTGAGCTACGACGACCTCCACGAGATGGGCTTCCGCGGCATCTTTGTCGCTTCGGGAGCCGGATTGCCTCGATTTATGAACATTCCGGGCGAGAACCTTATCGGCGTGATGTCGAGCAACGAATATCTGACACGTGTAAACCTTATGGAAGCGGCAAAATCGGAGAGCGACACGCCGGTGCTTCATGGCAAGAATGTTGCCGTAATCGGCGGCGGAAATACGGCTATGGACTCCGTTCGTACGGCTCGTCGCAACGGCGCCGACAACGTGATGCTCGTCTATCGTCGCTCGGAGGAAGAGATGCCGGCGCGCCTCGAAGAGGTTAAGCACGCAAAAGAAGAAGGTATTCACTTTATGACACTCAACAATCCGGTTGAATATCTTGGCAACGAGAAGGGGCACGTTACGGCAATGCGCGTACAGCGTATGGAGTTGGGTGAGCCCGACGCCAGCGGACGTCGCTCGCCGGTGCCCATCGAAGGCGCAATCGACGAAATTCCGGTCGATTTGGTAATTGTCAGCGTAGGCGTTTCGCCTAATCCGTTGATTCCGAATGCAATTCCGGAGCTGGAAGTGAGTCGTCGCGGCACGATTGTGGTGAGCGAAGACACGATGCGCTCGTCGCTTGACGATATTTATGCCGGAGGCGACATCGTTCGTGGAGGCGCAACCGTAATCCTTGCCATGGGTGACGGACGTCGTGCGGCAGCGAATATGCACGAAGCGCTCAGCCAAGCGTAAGAGCTTGCCGAAACAGCAATATAAAAAAACAGGTCGGACCGCGAAGTCTGACCTGTTTTGCTTTTCCGTCTCAGCAGAGCTTATTCTTTAGTAGCAAGTGGAGCGGGCACGTTGTAGACGCGCGCTGCGAGTTCTTTGTCGAGTTGATAGAGACCGTAGCCGTTGTCGCCGATGAGGCTGAGGTGGTCAATATACTCTTGAGCATTTTCTTCTTCTTCAACTTGCTCATCGATAAACCAAGTAAGCATGCTGCGAGTAGCATAGTCTTTTTCTTCTTCGCTGATAGCGTATAGGTTGTTGATGAGGGCTGTCACTTTTTGCTCGTGAGCCAAAGTAGCTTTGAATACGTCGAGCGGGCTTTCCCAAGTAGTCGGTACAGCATCGATAGGACGAAGGTTAACGCGACCGCCGCGGCTGTATACATAATTCATAAAGATTTCAGCGTGAGCTTGTTCTTCTTTGAATTGTACTTTAAACCAGTTAGCGAAACCACTTTTGCCTTCTGCTTCGAAATAGGCTGCCATTGAAAGATAAAGGTATGCAGACCAGAACTCTGCATTGATTTGAGCATTTAATGCTTCTTCTACGTTTTTACTAAGCATATTTCAAATTTTTAAAAGTTAGTGCAAATATACGATTTTGTCGTGGAAAATAAAGAAAAAAATAGGTGCATTTAAGAAAAATGCACCTATTTAACAAACATTTATTTTGCTGCTTTTTTAGCAGCAGGCCTTTTTGCCGTTTTCTTAGGTTTCTCTTCTTTCTCCGGTTTCTTAGCAGGTTGAGTGGGAGTCTCTTCCGCTTCGCGTTCTTCCATCGAAGTTTTGAGCGAGCGCAACTCTTTGTTGAGTTGTTCGATTTCGCTTTCTTGGTTCTTGATGGTGGTAAGCAAAGCGTTGAGTTCTTCGTTCTCAATCGAAAGCGGATATTGCTCTTCGACGCGTACGATGAAGTCCGACAGCACGTTCATATAGTTTGTAAACGCCATGTAGGGCGATTCGAAGGGGCTGAAGAGCGCGTGAGCTGCACCGTCGCCGAAGTGTTTGGTGCTCATATAGAAGAAGTGGTCGGACGATTGGAGGTAAAGCCAATCTTGGAGCAGACGTTCGTTCGAGCAGAGGTGAACGCGTTCGGCGATAGAGTAAAGTTTGTTGAACGCTTCGTTTTGGAGGTCGTTACCGAGCCAAGCGCTTGTGTCGCGGGCTTCGTCGGCGCCCGAAATCGGGTGGGTTACCGAGATAGTGTCGACGGCTTTAAGTTTGGAAGCGGCTTCCGACGGAGTCCAGAATTCGATGCCTTTTTCTTCGGCGAAGCGCGGAAGGGCTTTGATGAAGTCGAAGATACCGGTCTGGCGCGGATGGTTTTCGCCGAGAGTCTCGTAGTTGAGCGCAATGTTGATGATTTGCTCTTCTTTCGGACTCTGGGCAATCCAGTTCATATATTTGTCGGCAGTCAGCGGATATTCGTGCCAAGCGGTGTCGCTGAAACGCATAGCGATATCGTCCGACAGCTTTGAGTTGCGGAAGAGCACTTTCAGCTTCTTAGCGCCGGCAGATGTGTAGATGTAGTTTGGCGACTTCCACCCGAGGATGTGCTTTGCGCCTTCGGTGAGCACGGCTTTGTAGCCCATGTCGGCGATGTAAGCGGCAATCTCGTCGTTGTAGACAAATTCGGTGTTTTTAAACACTTTGGGTTTTTGTCCGAATTCGGTGTAGATGAGTTGGTTGTGAAGCTCAACTTGACGGCGGAATTCGTCAATGTCGGTAAGAGCCGCGAGCGAGTGTGCATAAGGCTCCGAAATGAATTCTACGCATCCTGTGGCAACGAGTTTCTTGAGCGACTCGAGGAATTCGGGCATAAAGCGTTGGAATTGTTCGATGGCTGTGCCTGAAATCGAGAAAGCCACTTTGAATTTCTTGTTGCTGCTCTTAATCATGTCGAGCAAGAGTTCGTTTGCCGGCAAGTAGGAGTGTTGAGCAATTCGTGACAGGATTTCTTCGTTCGAGAAATCGTCGTAGTAGTAATGGTCGTTACCAATGTCGAAGAAACGATAGCGTTTCAATCTGAATGGTTGGTGTATCTGAAAATATAAGCAAATAGCACTCATATCTGTAAATTTTATTTGTTAAGTAAATTGTTGTAAATATCAATAACCTTTTTGCCGGCTTTCTTCCAAACGATTTCGTTGACTTCTTTGAGTCCCTCTTCTTTTAGTTGCTTGTGCATAGCGGGGTAGGTAATAATCGAGTAGATTGCGTCAGCCATAGCATCGATGTCCCAGAAGTCGGTTTTGATGACGTGGTTAAGAATTTCGGCGCATCCCGATTGTTTTGAGATGATAGAAGGAACGCCCATCTGCATAGCTTCGAGCGGGGAGATGCCGAAAGGCTCGGAAACGGAAGGCATAATGTAGACGTCCGACGCTTTGAGCATTTCGTAGACTTGCTTTCCTTTTTGGAAGCCGGGGAAATGGAATCGGTCGGAGATGTCTTTCTTTGCAGCCAGACGTATCATCTTTTCCATCATATCGCCGCTACCTGCCATGACGAAGCGCACGTTGTGTACTTTCTGGAGAACTTTTGCAGCCGCCTCGACGAAGTATTCGGGACCTTTCTGCATTGTGATTCGACCGAGGAAGGTGACAACTTTTTCTTTCATCTTGTGGTGCTCGACGTTGAGGAGCTCTTCGCTGAGAGGCTCAACGGCGTTGTGCACGGTAGTGACTTTAGCCGGGTCGATGCCGTATTTTTCAATGACGGTGCGGCGAGTCAGGTTGCTCACGGTGATGATGTGGTCGGCGTTGAGCATACCGTCGCGCTCGATGTTGAACACGGTCGGGTTGACGTTACCGCGCGAGCGGTCGAAGTCGGTAGCGTGAACGTGGATAACCAAGGGTTTGCCGGACACTTGCTTTGCGTGGATTCCGGCGGGATAGGTCAGCCAGTCGTGCGAGTGAATGATGTCGAAATCGACGGTGCGAGCTATCACGCCTGCCACGATGGAGTAGTTGTTGATCTCTTCGAGCAGGTTGTCGGGATAGCGTCCGGAGAACTCGATGCAACCGAGGTCGTTTACGTTCATGTAGTTGAAGTCGGCGTAGATGTGCGAACGAAGGTCGAAATAGAGTTGCGGGTCCATTACGTTGCCGATTCTCGACTTGACGTAGTCCCAATCGGTGTCGCGCCATGCAATCGGAGTGTTGCCGGCTCCGATGATATTTGCAAAACTTTTATCTTCATCCCCATGCGGCTTTGGAATGACGAATGTGATCTCCATATTGCCGTTTTCCGCCATGCCTTTAGTCAGGCCATAGCTTGCTGTTCCAAGACCTCCGAGGATATGAGGTGGAAATTCCCACCCGAACATTAGTGCTTTCATAAATCGGATTTTTTGAGGATGATTAAATTTCGAAACCGTTTAACGTATGTAGTGCGCGAAGGACTTCACCGATGTTGGGGGCAAAACTGATTGCGCCGTGGCCGTTGTAGGGCGGGTTGCCGTCGTAGAGTTCCGAAAGCGAGCCGATACACTCTCGTGAGAGGTCGACTTCGAAGCCGATGAGCATTCTGCGGAGGAATGCCACACCGCTCATGCCGAACACGCGAAGATATGCGTCGGTGTAGAATCCGGACAGCCACGGGCGAGTCGGTCCGTTGAAGTAGGAGAACACTCTCTCGCGCACGCTTCCGACGAAGAACGGGTTGTAGCCGTAGCTCTTCGGGCTGAGTGTGCGGATGCCGTTGGGGGTGAGCAGTTCGCGCGTAACGATGTCGATGATGCGTTTGCGTTGACCTTTGTCGAGCGGCGAGAAGTCGAGCCCGGCAGCGATGAGCATGTTGGGTCGAACGCTCAAGTCCATGTAGTTTCCGTCGACGTAGTCGTAAAGATAGCCGTAGTCGTTGAGGAATGTGGCAAGGAAGGCGTCTTTGAGCGACGCTGCTGTCGTTTGCCATTCTTCGTAGCGGCTGTGGCTTTCTTTTTCGTTTTCAAAGAGCGTGATGGCAAACATCAGTGCGTTATACCAAAGTGCGTTGAATTCGACGATGGAGCCTGTGCGCGGTAGTTGTGGCTTGCCGTCGGCGCCAACGACGTCCATCCACGTAACGGGTTTGATGGTTCCGTTGGTCGAAAGCATTCCGCGGTCGTCGATGTAGAGGTTGCCGACTTTTTCGTCGAGCACTTTGTTGATAATCAATTCGAGCGTTTTGCCGTATTTGCGGATTGTGTCGGCGGCGCCGTAGAATTTGAAGTACTGATTGATTGTCCAGGTAGCCCAGAGCGGGATGTCGGGCAGGTCGATGTCTTTGATAGTGGTGTCGATAGTTCCGTCTTCGAGATATTTTGAGAGGGCTTCGATAGCTGTATCCATTATTTTTTCAAAGTCGTCGCGGTGGTTGATTGCCATTGTTGTGCCCGGGAGCGCTATGAACATGTCGCGAGCAAGGATTTTGAACCACGGGTATCCGGCGAGGAGGTAGTTCTTGTCGCCGTCTTTGAGGTAGCATTGCTTTGCGGAGTTTTTCAAGCAGTTGTAGAAGCTCGTACGCGGCGTGCGGTCTTGCGACTCTTTGACGAACGTCGCCGACAGGCTTCTGGGTTTTGCCGGTTCTGTACCTGCGGAGAATATGATGCTTTCGCCTTTCTTGATTGGCAACTGGAAGTAGCCCGGCACCCAGAGGTCTTCGCTAAAGGGTTCTTCGCGGGCAAGGTCTTTGATATATTCGATTCCGTTGTACCAGTGCGGCTCGTAGACGAATTCGGGCTTGTGGTTGAATTGGAGGTACAAGCGCGGATAGCCGGGGTAGAGACAGAATGAAACGCCGTTTTCGGTCTCTTCGTAGCTTCCGTTAAGTTGCGAGTTTTCGGTGCAGAGGCTTGCGGCATTACGGAATGCCAGGAATGGCTGGAATTGCAGCGTCGTGGGCGAATGGGCTTCAAGTAGTGTATACTTGATGAGGATTCTGTTTTCGTGCGCCACAAAGACCTTCTCTTTGGTAAGAATCACACCTCCGACGCGATAAGTTAACTTCGGCACGGTGTCGCAATTGAACTCGCGAAGATATTTGTGCCCGTTTGGACTATATACACCGCCCTTGTAGCGATGTATACCAAGATTGAAAGGCGCTCCGTGCTGTATCACGGTTTCGTCGAGCGACGACAGCAGTACGTGGTTTTCGTCGTTCATCTCTTTGATGGGGATGACGAGGAGCCCGTGCTGCTTGCGTGTGTTACAGCCGGTCACCGTTGTGCAATGATAAGCGCCTGCCTTATTGGTCCTCAATATCTCTTTCGGGAGAGATTGGTCGAGGTTAATCAGCAAGTTCTTATCGAACTTTAGGTAACTCATAGGGACTATATGTTTTGGAGTTTTAATTATAATGGTTTATAAAATCTTCCGACGAATTTAATTATTATTTTTTTTATAAAAAAGAAAAATGTTGCATAACATATTATTTAACTGAAAATAATTGTAATTCTTTATAATTATTAGTGTTTTTTTAGACTCAGGCGGGCTCTAATTTAACAAAAAAGCGAAGAATCTCCGCAGTGGAAATTCTTCGCCTGAATCACTATTTTAAGGTGATAATTTATTTCAGAAGGTCGATAGAGCGCTTCAAGAAGTTGTCGAGCTGTTCGCCGCGGAGTAGGTTGTTTCCGAGCAATGCGATGTCGATGAGTTGCCCGATTTGGGGAACTGTAGTGGCATAGTCGGCAATTGCTTTGTTCTGCTTGTCGCGGAGTTGGTCGGCTTGAACTTCTTCGTCTTTGAGTTGCTCTTTTTCGTCGTCGGTAGCGTCTTTCTTGTCGCGGAGGGTTTTGATTCGCTCGTTGACGGCAGCGAGTTCGGTGTCGATAGGCGAAATCGTTGCATCGAGTGCGGCGTGAGCGTCGGCGATGATGCGCTTCAGGATGGGATGGTTTGCGTTGAGAATCAGGTTGTAGGTGTCGGGATAGTCGGCAAAGAAAGCCATTCCGGGCTGAACTTTCGCCATATCTTTCATACGGCGTTGATATTCGCTTTGTGTGATTTGTACGGGTGTGGCTGTTTCTGCGAGCGACTCAAACGAGACGAGGAAATCGCTTTTCTCGATTGTCGGGATTTGCGACTTGAAGAGTGTTGTCATCGCATTGCGTTCGTTTTCGGTCATCTCAACGGCTTTGCGCTCTTCTTTGACGATGAGGTTGTCGACGATGTCGCTGTCTACTCTGACGAAATGCGCTTTCTCGAGTTTGCGTTCGAGCAGCCCGATGAACGGGCTTGTGAGCTGGTCGTCGATGACGAGCACGTCGTAGCCCTTGTCGGTAGCGGCTTTAACGTGGCTGAATTGCGCCGTCTTGTCGGTTGTGTAGAGGTAGACGAGGTTGCCTTCTTTGTCGGTCTGGGTTGCTTCGATGAGTTGCTTGTATTCGTCGAGCGTAAAGCGTTTGCCTTCGGTGTTGCTCAGCAGGGCAAACTTCATTGCCGCGTCGCAGAATTTGTCGTCGGTAAGCATACCGTATTCGATGAAAATCTTCACGTCGTCCCACTTTTCTTCGAATTCGTTGCGACGGTTTTTGAAGATGTTTTCGAGTTGCGATGCCACTTTCTTGGTGATGTACGAAGAGATTTTCTTGACGTTTGCATCGCTTTGCAGGTATGAGCGCGACACGTTCAACGGGATGTCGGGCGAGTCGATAACGCCGCGCATAATCATCATAAATTCAGGCACAACGCCTTCGACCGAGTCGGTTACGAACACTTGGTTGCAGTAGAGTTGTATCTTGTTTTGCTGAAGGTCGAGGTTGTTTTTGAACTTCGGGAAGTAGAGGATACCGGTGAGGGTGAACGGGTAGTCGACGTTGAGGTGAATCCAGAACAACGGGTCGTCTTCGCCGGGATAGAGTTCGTGATAGAATTTGATGTAGTCTTCGTCTTTGAGTTCGGTCGGTTGAGCGGTCCAAGCCGGCTTTACGTCGTTGATGACGTTATCGTCGTCGGTATCGACCATCTTGCCGTCTTTCCACTCTTGGCGCTTGCCGAAAACGATGGGTACGGGTAAGAATTTGCAGTATTTCTTGAGGAGCTGCTCAATCTTGTCTTTCTCGAGAAATTCTTTGCATTCATCGTCGATGTAGAGCACGATGTCGGTACCGCGTTCAGCCTTTTCGATTTCGTTGATTTCAAATTCGGGGCTGCCGTCGCACACCCAGCTGATTGCTTTAGCACCGTCTTTCCACGAAAGGGTGCGGATTTCCACTTTTTTCGACACCATAAATGCCGAGTAGAAACCGAGACCGAAGTGACCGATTATCGAGTTTGCGCTGTCTTTATATTTTTCCAAGAATTCTTCGGCGCCGGAGAATGCAATTTGGTTGATATATTTGTCGACGTCGTCGGCTGTCATACCGATACCTTTGTCGGAGATTGTCAGTGTGCCGGCTTCTTTGTCGAGCTTGATTTCAACGCGAAGGTCGCCCAATTCGCCCTTGAATTCGCCGCAGGAAGATAGCGTTTTCAACTTTTGAGTGGCATCGATTGCGTTCGAGACCATCTCTCTCAAGAAAATGTCGTGGTCGCTGTACAAAAACTTTTTAATGACCGGGAAGATGTTTTCGGTGGTTACACCAATTTTACCTTTTTGCATATATGATTATTTTTTTTGATTTCCGGCGGAAGTATGTGCAAAAAAAATGCCACACGCAGATGGTGTGACATTTTATCGTGAAGATATGAAATTTTGTCATACACGCACGACCGACATCTTCAGACGCGGCTCGTCGTCGACGTGGTCGATGCGGAGGGTGTCGCCGCGGGTGATTGTATCGGCGAGAATGAGTTCTGCCAGGTCGTCTTCGATATATTCTTGGATGGCGCGCTTGAGCGGGCGTGCGCCGTACTGCGCATCATAGCCGCGGTCGACCAAGAATGCTTTCGCACTGTCGGTAATTTCGATGGCATATCCCGACTCGGCGGCGCGGCGGTAGAATCCTTCGAGTTCGATGTCGATAATCTTGTAGATGTCGTCGCGCTCAAGGCTGTTGAACATCACAATGTCGTCGATACGGTTGATGAATTCCGGTGCAAACGTCTTGTTCAGAGCCTTTTGTATGATGCTTCGCGACATCTCTTGGCGGTCGGAGCCTGTGTCGAATCCGATGCCGTTGCCGTAGTCTTTCAGTTGGCGCGTACCGATGTTCGACGTCATTATTATTATTGTATTCTTAAAGTCGACGGTTCTGCCGAAACTGTCGGTGAGTCGACCTTCGTCCATCACTTGCAACAGCATGTTGAACACGTCTTGATGGGCTTTCTCCAACTCGTCGAGTAGTACGACGGAGTAGGGGTGACGGCGCACTTTTTCGGTGAGTTGTCCGCCCTCGTCGTAGCCGACGTAGCCCGGAGGCGCTCCAACGAGTCGCGACACGGCGAATTTTTCCATATATTCGCTCATGTCGATGCGTATGAGTGAGTCTTTGGTGTCGAAAAGATATTCCGACAGCATTTTTGCCATATGAGTCTTGCCGACGCCGGTTGGACCTAAGAACATAAATGCGCCGATGGGGCGGTTGGGGTCTTTTAGTCCGACGCGATTGCGCTGTATGGCTTTTACAATCTTATTGATGGCTTCGTCTTGCCCGACGATACGCGCTTTGAGTTCGTCTTTCATAGCAAGCAGACGCGAGCCTTCCGAACGGGCAATGCGTTGTACGGGTACGCCTGTCATTGTGGCAACTACCTCTGCAATCGATTGCTCGTCAACGGTTTGCCGATTCTCGGCGAGTGCGCTTTCCCACTCGCTTTTTCGAGTGTTCAGCTCGTTTTTAAGCATCTCGGCTTCGTCGCGGTAGTTGGCTGCCGCTTCGAAGTCTTGGGCAATCGCAGCCTCTTGTTTTTTCTTCGTGATGTCGGCGATTTTAAGTTCAAGTTGCTCGATTTCTTTGGGTGCTTCGACGTTTGCGGCGTGCGCTTTGGCGCCGGCTTCGTCGAGTGCGTCGATAGCCTTGTCGGGGAATGCGCGGTCGCTGACGTAGCGTTCGGTGAGTTTGACGCAGGCTTTCAGCGCTTCGTCGGTATATTTTACGTTGTGAAATTTCTCGTAGTTATCCTTTATTTGCTTGAGGATTTCCAGCGTTTCGTCGGCGGTGGTTTGGTCGACGATAATCTTTTGGAAACGGCGGTCGAGGGCGCCGTCTTTCTCGAACGTCTTGCGGTATTCGTCGAGCGTCGTTGCGCCGATGCATTGCAATTCGCCGCGCGCCAGAGCCGGCTTGAGCAGGTTGGCTGCGTCCATCGAGCCGCCGGCATTTCCGGCGCCGACGATGGTGTGAATCTCGTCGATAAAAAGGATTACGTCGTCGGATGCTTTAAGCTCGTCGATGACGGCTTTTATTCTCTCTTCAAACTGTCCGCGAAATTTCGTGCCTGCCACGATAGCCGCCATGTCGAGCGACATAATGCGCTTGTCGAAGAGCAGTCGCGACACCTTGCGCTGCTTGATTCGGAGCGCCAGACCTTCGACAATTGCCGACTTTCCGACGCCCGGCTCGCCGATGAGCACGGGATTGTTTTTCTTGCGTCGACTGAGAATCTGTATCAGTCGGTCGATTTCTCGGTTGCGCCCCACGACGGGGTCGATACGCCCTTCTTCGGCGGCTTTTGTTATGTCGACGGCATATTTGTCGAGCACCGGAGTGTCGCTGTTGACTTTTGTTGTTGTGCTGCCGGTCGATTTCTGACCTTTCTGAGGCTGCGATGCGCCGTTGTCGTACGGCTCTTCTTCCTCGTAGTCGTTGTTGTCGAATCCGTCGACAATAGGCAAGATTTGCTCGTCGGCGGTCTTGTATTTTGAGTTTTCTTTAAATTTCATATTCATTGTTTTCGGAAAATCATTACAAAAATAGTGCCAAATAATTAGAAATGGAATTATTCCGCTCTGTTTTTCGCCGTTATTCGCCAATAATAGTTGCTCCAAATTTATTTTTAAAATTTTAGCATTTTATAGGTAAAAAGTCCTTGCTATTAATTAGGCTATTTGGCATATTCTTATTATCTTTGCAAAGATAAAGCGGGGCTGAAAATGCGCTTGTCGCCAAGTCGGCTGTCCGTCTTTGTCGAGAGAATTAATTGCCACCGGGTGTGGTTATGAAAATAAGTAAACAAACTATATGACAGAAGATCGTATTCAAAAGATTGATATTGAGAAAGAGATGAAGAGTGCTTACATCGATTACTCAATGTCGGTTATCGTTGCCCGGGCACTGCCGGATGCGCGCGACGGCTTTAAGCCGGTGCATCGCCGTGTGCTGTTCGGGATGGAAAAGTTGGGGAGCTCGTCGACGGCTCCGAAAAAGAAATCAGCGCGTATTGTCGGTGAGGTAATGGGTAAGTATCACCCGCACGGTGACTCTTCGATTTATCTTACGATGGTCCGTATGGCACAAGATTGGTCGTTGCGCTACACGTTGGTCGACCCGCAAGGTAACTTCGGCTCGGTCGACGGCGACTCGCCTGCTGCTATGCGTTACACGGAGGCTCGTCTGGCTAAGATGGGCGAGGAAATGATGCGCGACATCGATGAAGATACCGTTGACTTCGTTCCTAACTTCGACAATACATTAAAAGAACCGGTTGTGCTTCCTACTCGTTTCCCGAACTTGCTCGTCAACGGTGCGTCGGGTATTGCCGTAGGTATGGCTACCAATATGCCTCCTCACAACCTTACCGAGGCTATTAATGCTTCGATTGCGTTGCTCAACAATCGCGACATCACCATCGAAGAGTTGATGCAATACGTCAAAGCCCCCGACTTCCCTACGGGCGGCACAATCTACGGCTACGCCGGCGTTAAAGAGGCTTACGAAACCGGTCGCGGTCGCGTCGTCGTTCGCGCGCGTGCCGAGGTCGAAACCGAAAACGAACACGATAGAATTATCGTTACCGAAATACCTTACAACGTAAATAAGTCGGAACTCGTTAAGAGCATCGACAACCTTATCAAGGAGAAAAAAATTGACGGCATCTCTGACGTCAACGACGAGTCGGACCGCCAAGGTATGCGCATCGTTATCGACCTCAAGTCGGATGCCAACGCCAACGTCGTGCTTAACAAGCTCTACAAGATGACGCAATTGCAATCGGCATTCAGCGTCAACAACGTGGCTTTGGTCAACGGCGTGCCTAAGGTGCTTAACCTTAAAGAAATCATCGAAGCCTTCGTCGACCACCGCCATGAGGTGGTTATCCGCCGTTCGCGCTTCTTGCTCGCCAAGGCTATGGAACGTGCGCACATCGTGGAAGGCTTGATTATTGCTTGCGACAACATCGACGAGGTGGTCCACATCATTCGCTCATCGTCGACCACCGAAGAAGCTCGCGCTAAGTTGTCGGAGCGTTTCGGTCTCGACGACCCGCAAACACGTGCCATCGTCGATATGCGCCTCAGCGCTCTTACCGGCATGAGCATCGAAAAACTCCATGCCGAATACGAAGAACTCGAACGTCAAATCGAATTCCTCAACTCTGTGCTCAACGACGACAGCGTTTGCCGCAAAGTGATTGAAGACGAACTCATCGAAACTCGCGAAAAATTCGGCGACGAACGCAAGACCGATATCGTTTACGCTTCTGAAGAATTCAACGCCGAAGACTTCTATGCCGACGACGATATGATAATCACCATCTCACACCTCGGCTACATCAAGCGTACTGCTTTGTCGGAATTCCGCGCACAAAACCGCGGCGGCGTAGGTGCCAAGGGTAGCGACACTCGCGACGAAGACTTTATCGAGCACGTCTATACCGCTTCGATGCACAACTATATGCTCTTCTTTACGCAGAAAGGTCGTTGCTACTGGCTCAAGGTCTACGACATTCCCGAAGGTACGAAAAACTCGAAGGGTCGCGCTATCCAAAACCTTCTCAGCATCGATGCCGACGACAAGGTTAACGCATTTATCCGCGTGAAGAAACTCGACGACAAAGAGTTTACGCTCACCCACAACCTTATCTTCTGCACGAAGAACGGTATCGTTAAGAAAACATCACTCGAGGCATACTCACGTCCTCGCCAGGTCGGCGTCAACGCAATTATCATTCGCGACGACGACCGCCTCATCGGCGTGGAAATGACCGACGGCAATGCCGAAATCTTGTTGGCAAACCGCAACGGTCGCGCCATCCGCTTCAACGAGCGCACGGTTCGCCCGATGGGACGTATGTCGACGGGTGTTAAGGGTATGACTCTCGACGGCGGCGACGACGAAGTTGTAGGAATGGTAACCATTGCTGCCGACTCCGCCGATACGATTATGGTTGTCAGCGAGCAAGGCTACGGCAAGCGCTCGGTTGTCGACGACTATCGAATCACTAACCGTGGCGGTAAGGGCGTCAAGACCATCAACGTTACCGAAAAGACCGGTAAACTCGTTGCTATCAACGCCGTGTCGGAAGATAACGACTTGGTAATCATCAACAAGTCGGGCGTTACGCTCCGTATGAAGGTATCAGACGCACGCGTGATGGGTCGTGCAACTCAGGGCGTTAAACTTATCAACCTTGAAAAGCGCGGCGACGAAATCGCTTCGGTTTGCAAAGTGCCGGCGGCTCAAGATATTGAAGAAACGGCAGGCGAAGCACCGGTAGAAGGCGAAGCACCCGCTACTGATAACAACGCTCCGGAAACCTCTGCTACCGATACCCCGGCAGAACCCACACAGGGCGAATTATTTGATTTCACAAACAATGATTAACTATAGTAAATCTATTAAACAATGAAAAGAAAATCGATTTTGACGCTATGTGCCATTGTATCGCTTGGCGCATTTGCACAACAGACCATCGTAAAGGATGTGGAAAAGGCAATTGGCGGTCTAAATCCGGACCTTAACGCACTTGTAGCTGCGGCTAACAATATCAAGCCCGCGCTTACTAACGACGAAACTAAGGGCGACGCTAAAACTTGGTATGTTGCCGGCAAGGCTAATTTCGCCATCTACGACAAGCAACAAACGGCAATGATGATGAAGCAACCTATCGACACCGTTTTGATGGGCAACTCTATGGTTGAGGGTTACAAATACTTTATGACTGCTCTTCCTCTCGACTCTGTTAAGCAACTCGAAAAGGACGGTTCTTACAAGTTGGAAAAAGACGGTTCTGTCAAAGTGAAGACAAAATATTCGAAAGAAATTGTTAACACTCTTGTAACTCGTCACGAAGACTTCAACCGCGCAGGCGGTCTGCTTTACGATGCAAAGCATTTTGCAGAAGCAGCCGAGGCTTGGGGTATCTATGCAGGTCTTCCTTATTCAGGTTTGGCTGCCCGCTCGAAATTCGTTGTGGCAGACACTATTCTCGGTCTGACCGCTTACTATCAAGGTATCGCTTTGTGGCAAGCCGGCAATCCGAAAGACGCTGTAGGTGCTTTCGCCAACGCTCGCAAACTCGGTTACAAGCACAAAGAGGCTTACGACTATGCTCTTAACTGCGCCGCTCAAGCACAAGACAACGCTGCTATCGTGGCTATCGCTGAAGAGGCTTTGCAAGTGTTCGGCGGTAAGGATATTCAATATATGAACATCTTAATCAACGACAAACTCAACCGCGAAGAATTCGACTCTGCCGAAAATCTTATCAACAGCGCTCTCCAAATCGACGCTAACAACGCTGAGTTGCTCAACCTCAAGGGCCTTATCGTTGAAAACAAGGGTGACGAAGATGCTGCTTTGGTTGAGTTCAAGAAAGCAATCGAAATCGACAACACGTTGGCTCAAGGCTATTTCAATGCCGGCCGTATCATAATGAAGAAGGTCGTTGCTCAGCAAAAGGCTATGGAGACAATGAACCGCTCTGATTATGCAAAGGCTAAAGAAGAAGTTTTGATTCCGTTGTTGAAAGAAGCGCTTCCCTACATGGAAAGAGCATACCAACTTGACGACTCTAACGCTAACGCAAAACGCATCCTCAGCAATATCTATTATCAACTTGGCGACGAAGAAGCTCTCCAAGCTCTCGACAAGTAGTTAATACATTATTAATAATATAGCAAAAGGGTGTGCCTTAGCGGGTGCACCCTTTACTACAAATTATGGTAGACAACGAACAAATCCGAGCCATTAAGAGCGAATTTTTCGCGCTTCGCAATGGCGAAATTGCCGACCGATTGCGCCGCGCCGGCTCTCCTTATAAGATTATCTTCGGACTTCAACTTTCGCAACTCGACGCCATGGCTGCGCGCTTGCAGAAGTCGACGGAATTGGCTGAAACGCTTTGGCAAAACACGTCGACTCGCGAAAGCCGACTCCTCGCCGTGCTGGTCTTTCCGCTCGACCGGTTGACTCGGCAGCTTGCCGCCGAACTGCTTGCGCAAGCCGACACGCGCGAACTCGTCGACTTGCTGTGCTTTAAACTCGTGCGTAATTTGCCCGACGCCGAAGCCTTGGTAGGCGAACTCAGCGGCGCCGACACGTATGCGGCGTTGCGATTGGCTATGAATTTGCTTTGCCTGCAGAAGTTGGAGAATCTCGATGCGGTCTACGCTTTGGCGCAAGCCGAACTCGCCAACGCCGACTCGACGTGCCGCATTGTGGCTCGCCAGGTGGTCGACGAAATCGATTTCCTTCGAGAGTCAGACGTCAATTAGATTTTGAGTTTTTCCGAAACGACAACGCCGCCGATAGTCAGTGCACAGCCGATGTAGCCTACCATCGTAACCGGCTCGTTGAGGAACAAAATGGAGGCTATCAACGTTATTACGGGCGAAAGATAGAGATAGTTGGATGCTCGCGACGCGCCGAGATTGTTGATGGCTTCGTTCCACATTATGTAGGCAAGCATAGAGCAAACAAGCCCCAAGAAGCCGAGATGAAGCCACGTAATCGGGTAGAGTAGCACGCCGAAATCCATCGACTTCTCTTGAAACGCCAAAAACGGAATCGCTGTAATAATGCCATAGAAAAATATCTTGCGCGTAATAAACAGCGTGTCGTAGCGAGCGTTAAGTTTCTTGACAACAATACAATAGATGGCAAAACTCAGCGCAGCGGCAATCGACAGAAGGTCGCCGACCGGCTTAACTTCGATGCTCGAACTGCTGTTGAAAATCACGCAGGCAACGCCCAAAAACGCTATCGTTGAGCCGATTATGAATCCCTTCGAAAACTTCTCGGTTTTGTACATCAACTTCGTCAGCAGCACCGTAAGGATAGGCGCAAGCGTGACAAGCAGCGACACGTTGGTCACAAGGGTGTATTGCAGCGCCGTGTTTTCACCTATAAAATATATAGAGCCGCCGCAAAGTCCGCAAATGATGAACAGCGCCTCGTCTTTGAACGATTCGCTGCGGATGTGTCGGCACGTAATTGCCAAAAGAACTACGTATGCCATCAAAAACCTTAAAATGTAGATTTCGGTAGGTCCGATACCGGCGTCGAGCAGTTTGCTCGTCGATATAAACGACACACCCCATACGATTGACACAAAGAGCGCCAATAGATGGTATAAAAAAGTGCTTCTGTTGTTTGTGTTAATAGTTGACGTGTTCATTTGCCACTCGAGCATTAGTCAATGCAAAAGTAGTGCAAATCGAGCGCAAAAACAAATCAAAACGCAGTTTTGAAATTTGTTTTTGCCGAGATGCAGCCTACTTTATCTAAAAGTCCACCAAATCGAGCGCAAAAACAAAAATTATTGCAATTCTTTGATGTGTCAAAGTTTTGTGTTAATTTTGGGATATGGAATTGACCGGAAATACAATAAAATGGGTGCATTCGCTCGGGCGGAAGAAGGTGCGGGTGCAGGATAGATGTTTTGCTGCCGAAGGTACGAAATGCGTATTGGATACCTATGGCAAATTTCGTGTGCGCGGCGTTTTTGCTACCGCCGAGTGGCTCGCCTCGCATCCCGAGGTCGACGGCACACCGGCTTCGCGTGTGCAACTCGACCGAATGTCGAACCTGACGACCGCTACCGACGTGATTGCCGTCTACGAGATGCCCGACGTGCGGCTCGACGACGTTTACCTTCGCAGCGGGCTGACGATTGTGCTCGACGGCGTGCAAGATCCGGGTAACCTCGGCACGATTATGCGCATTGCCGATTGGTTTGGCATCTACAACATAGTGTGCTCCGAGGGTACTGTCGACGTCTACAATCCAAAGGTTGTGCAAGCCACGATGGGCGCCATTTCGCGCGTCCGCGTGTTCTATACGTCGCTGCCTGACCTGTTTAAGCGGTATGCCGATTTGCCTGTCTTCGGTACGTTCCTCGAAGGCGAAAACATCTACAGCGCCGACTTGAGCGAACGAGGTTTTATCGTTATGGGCAATGAAGGTACGGGCATTTCGCTGGAGGTTAAGCAATACGCTACGCGCAAATTGTTGATACCGTCGTGGCCGGGCGACGTGCCGACATCGGAGTCGCTCAACGTCGGTATGGCAACGGCAATTGTGGTCAGTGAATTTCGACGCAGAATGAGATAAGTTATGGCAAAGCAGCGAACAAAAACAGTATATTTTTGCAGCGAATGCGGCAACGAGTCGCCTAAGTGGTTGGGCAAGTGCCCGGCATGTGGCGCTTGGAACAGTTATGTGGAAGAAAAAGTGTCGACCTCCAACAGTCGCGAGGCACTCCTTCCCGGGTCGATGCTATCGTCGAAGCCGATGCGCCTCGGCGACATCGAGCAAGTGGCGGAGGAGCGTATTGCTATGCCCAGCGGCGAACTCAATCGCGTGCTCGGCGGCGGGTTGGTGACAGGTAGCATTATCCTCATCGGCGGCGAACCGGGCATCGGCAAATCGACGCTCGTGCTGCAAAACATGTTGCGCATCCGAAGCCGGCGCGTGTTGTATGTGTCGGGCGAGGAAAGCGCGCGCCAACTCAAGATGCGTGCGGACCGACTTGGTGCCGACGGTGGCGAACTCTATGTGCTTTGCGAAACGTCGTTGGAAAAGATTTTCACGCAGGTCGAAGCCTCCAAGCCCGGCATTTTGGTCATCGATTCAATACAGACCATAGCGTCGGAGGCGCTTGAATCGTCGGCGGGCAGTGTTGGGCAGGTGCGCGAATGTTCGGCGCAGTTGCTCAAGTATGCCAAAGAAAGCGGCGTGCCCGTCATTCTTATCGGACATATTAATAAAGAAGGCACGTTGGCGGGACCGAAAGTGCTCGAGCACATCGTCGACGCCGTGTTGCAGTTCGAAGGCGACCGCCACTATATGTACAGGCTTTTGCGCTCGATAAAGAACCGTTTCGGCAGCACTTCCGAATTGGGCATCTACGAGATGACGCAAGTTGGTCTTCGCGAGGTGTCGAATCCTTCGGAACTGCTTTTGACCGACAAAGAAGAGCCGATTTCGGGCACAGCAATCGGCGTGGCAATCGATGGTGCACGTCCGTTCTTGATTGAAACACAAGCGCTTGTCAGCACGGCAGCCTACGGCACGGCACAGCGCTCGGTGACGGGTTTCGACGCCAAGCGGATGAATATGCTGTTGGCGGTGCTCGAAAAGCGCGTCGGCTTTAAGATTGCTCAGAAAGACGTATTCTTGAACATTGCCGGAGGGTTGCGCGTCAACGACCCGGCGCTCGACCTGGCTGTAATTACCGCAACGCTCTCGTCGAACGTCGACATGGCAATTCCTCACGGCGTTGCCCTGACCGGCGAAGTCGGGTTGACCGGCGAAATTCGTCCCGTTACTCGCATCGAGCAGCGAATCAGCGAAGCCGCCAAACTCGGCTTTAAAACAATTTATGTACCTCATAACAACGTGAAAGGTACCGACCTGTCGAACCGTGGCATTCGTGTCGTCGAGGTGGCTAAGGTTGAGGAAGTCTTTCGCAGTCTGTTTGCAAATAAGTAAAAATGTCTCGCTATGTTGCGTAAAGTAAGAATATCGTTAGCCGCTTTGTCGTTCTTGATTGTAACGGCATTGTTTCTCGATTTTACGGGAGTTGTGCATCAGTGGTTCGGCTGGATGGCGAAAATTCAGTTTGTTCCGGCGGTACTGGCGCTGAATGTGGTTGCCGTCGTGCTGCTTGTGGCGCTGACGCTCGTTTTCGGCAGAGTGTATTGCTCGGTGATATGTCCTTTGGGTATTTTTCAAGACATCGTGGCACGCATTGGTCGCCGCAAGAAGAAATTGCCTTACACGTTCAGCCCCGAGCGTCGTTGGCTGCGCATCGCTTTCCTTGTGCTGATGGTGGTTACACTCGTTGCCGGACTCGTGCCGATTGCCGCGCTGCTCGACCCCTATGCTTCGTACGGCAGAATTGCGAGCAACTTCTTTCAGCCCGTCTATCGTTGGGCGAACAACTTGTTGGCATACGCCTCGGAACGCGCCGACAGTTATGCATTCTATAGCGTCGACGTGTGGTTGAAGAGCTTGCCGACGCTGATTGTCGCCGGAGTGTCGGCGATAGTGGTAGCCGTGCTTGCATGGCGCGGTGGTAGAACCTACTGCAACACCGTTTGCCCGGTTGGTACCGTGCTCGGCTACTTGTCGAAATTCTCGTTGCTGAAACCGGTTATCAATACCGATAAATGCGTAGGCTGCGGCGTTTGCGCACGCAAGTGCAAAGCGTCGTGCATCGATTCGAAACAACATGCTATCGACTATACGCGCTGCGTTGCGTGTATGGATTGCTTGAACAATTGTTCGCATCATGCCATTTCATATAGCCGCCGACGTCGGACTTCGGAAACACCGAAAGTCGACAAATCGCGGCGCGGATTTATTGCCACCGCAGCGACAGTTGCAGCGGCTTCGGCATTGCGTGCCGAGGAGAAAGCCGTCGACGGCGGACTTGCTGTGATTGCCGACAAGCAGTTGCCCGAGCGCGCCACGCGACTTGTTCCGCCGGGAGCGCAGAGCATACGTCATTTCGCTCAGCACTGCACGGCGTGCCAATTGTGCATTTCGGCGTGTCCGAACGGTGTGCTCCGTCCGTCGGGCGATTTGGCAACGTTGATGCAACCCGAAATGCAATACGACCGCGGCTATTGTCGTCCCGAGTGTACGGAATGCTCGCAGGTGTGTCCTGCCGGGGCTATTCGTGCTGTCACTGCTGCCGAAAAGACGGCTATCCATATCGGTCACGCTGTGTGGATTCGCGAGAATTGTTTGCCCGCTGCCGAAGGCGTCAGCTGCGGCAACTGTGCACGTCATTGCCCCGTTGGCGCGATTACGATGGTGCCGGTTAATCCCGACGACGAAGAGTCGCTGCGCATTCCCGCAGTCGACACCGAGCGCTGCATCGGTTGCGGCGCGTGCGAGAATCTCTGCCCGGCGCGCCCGTTCAGCGCTATTTATGTTGAAGGCAACGAACGCCATCGTGTTGAACTTTAGCCCATTACTGTTATGAATACGAAGAAACCCAATATCTCAAGACGTAACTTTCTGAAGAAATTTACCGTCGTTGGCGCAACTACGGCGGCAACGCTTGCCGGATGTCGTGATGCGGCGAAGCAAACCATCGGCGGAACCGCCGCGCGCGGCGATGTGCCTACCGACAAGATGACCTACCGCACGAGCAACACCGGCGACAGCGTTTCGCTGCTCGGC
>JAQXVL010000060.1 GCA_029224905.1 Bacteroidales bacterium | reverse complement strand
AAACGACTGCTATGACCTCGAAAAGCAGATGGGGCATCTCGCCAACTACTTCGACTACGACGCTTACGCCCGCGACTTGTTCATGTATGACTACTATTACGACAACGGCTACGTTTTCCGCCACTATTAACAGTGCCAATCACAACGAAAGGGTCGCCCCAAAGGCGGCTCTTTTGGTGTTTTAATATGTCATAAAGTTAAAAGCAATACTTGTATATTGTTTTGCTCTGCTATGTCTAAGAAATTCTTATATAAATAATTATTAGAATCCCCTATTAAACATATCAAGTCAACATCTTGTGTCATTTCTTGATAACGTTTCATTCTTCTATCTTCCCCCAGCATAGTCCACTTTGTATATTCATTAACGAACGAAATCTTTTTTTCCAACGCATAATTAAGTGCGATATTTTCTCCTCCTTTAGCATTTCCAGTAATAAGAGTCAAATCTTTATCTCTTATTAAATCATCCATAAGATTATGAATTGATTTTTCTGCCTGTGGTTTTTCTGAATCTGTAACGAATCCTGAAATTATAATGCGCATTTTAGGTTTTAAACATTGTATCCGTGATACAAATTCGTTAAGTTCAGAAATATGATTGTGAGTATTCACCCATGATCGATTTATATCATAAAAGAACCGTTCATCTAAGCGTTTATGTAACTCATTTATGTCAAATATTAGCTTTTTAATCTCATTTGTTATTTCATCTATTCTTTTTTTATAATTTGTCGTATTTATTGATTCTGCAGTTATGGTATCTTGATTTTTTTGATAATACCAAAAGAGATGTTCTATTTTTGAATACTTTCCTTTATATTCCTCTCTTATTGGTTTGAGATGATCTTCATCATACTTTCCAAATATAATCTCGGGGTGAGGAAAATATGACGTATAACCACTTTCTTCGATTATGCATTTCTCACCAAGTTGGAATAATGAAGTAAGATATTCATCAATATAAAGGGTTTTATCTTCTATGGAAGTCAGCTGATAAACCCAATATGTATCATCACCTCCAATTTTTGTTCTATGTCTATCCCAAACGATAATGGATAGTCCTGACAGGATTTTGTCTATATCCAATCTCAATACATAGTCGATGCCTTCTTTTATTTTTTGTATATGGGCATCTTTCGCTAACTCATAACTATGCATATTACTCTTATCGATTTCAGAGATTCTTCTATTGAGATACAGTCGTTCGATATACAATTTTATATATTTTTTTTCAATATCAGTATAGTCGTATTTGCTAATGATATTCTCTCCATTTTCTTGTAAATATGGAAAAGCATTAGTATTGCCAGATAAAATATATAAGGCATTATTAGTTTTTGGCTTTTCCTTTATAAGAATTTCATCTAAAAATAGAATTTTAGATAATGTATCCTCGTTATCATTTACCCAAAACAATAAAGGCATACTTAAATCATAGTATGCGTATGTTAAATCTCTATATTTAGATGGTGTACGCTTATTATCTAATAAAAAAAACTTATGTCTATCTTTATAAAAACCGATTACCAATTCATATGAGCCACCAGAATTGCTTGGAAAATGAAGGTAATAACCTATATGAGGAGCATTCATTATTCTATTTTTTTGCAAAGTTACGAAATTTTTGCGAAAAAAATTGTGTCTTTTCGTGTGGCTTTATATAGAGGTAATTTTGTGGCAAAACAAAATGTGTTATGCCGCAAACTCAATACAATCTTCACCTGAAAGGCTTCGTCGGCGGTGCCGACTTTGACCGAAATTATGTCGATTATATCCTCGCCAAGAATGCCGGTAAGGAAGTGAACGTGCTGATTGACTCGCTCGGTGGCAGCCTTGCCACTGCGCTCTCCATTGCCGCTGCTTGCAAGAACCACGGCAAGGTCAGCATTCACTTCGTCGGCATGAATGCTTCCGCCGCAACCATCGCTTCGCTCGGTGCGGCTCATATCTCCATTGACAAGAACGCCATGTACCTCGTCCACAAGTGTTCGACTGCGTTCTTTGAATGGGGAAGCCTCAATGCCGACCAATTCCGCACCCTTATCGCAGACTGCGAAAAGGCTGCCGCCGACCTTGACAAACTCGACGTGAACATCGCCTCGATGTATGCCGGGAAGTGCAAGAAGAAAACGCAATGCCTGCTCGACTTGATGAAAGTAGGCGGCTGGCTCTCTGCCAAGGACGCCCTCGATTGGGGCTTCGTTGATGAAATCACCGACCTTGACGACGAGCCGGCTCCCGTGCTTACCGACGCTGTGGCTTCGGAACTCGCAGCAGCCGGAATCCCCTTGCCTAATCTTCCTGTCGAAGAAAAGGAGAATCCTATCCTCTCTTTCTTCGAGAAGATGGCTGCAATTTTCCAAAGTAAATCCAAACCACAACTCACTATGAACAAGAACTACAAATCCATCTGTGCGCTGCTCTCCATTGAAAGCATCGCACTCACCGACGGCAAAGCCTCGCTGACCGATGAACAGTTGACCGCTCTCGACAAGGCTCTCGAAATGAAACTCCAAGTCATCACTGACCTTGAAGCGCAGATTGCAGCACTGAAGGCTGCTCCTGCTGCCACTTCTACAGCCGTTGTCGATGACACTCCGCAAGGCTACAAGCCAAGCGAGGAAAAGTCGGACTACGAACTTTTCTGCGACACTGTAAATGCCGCTAACAAACTCTACAATGAAGTATAACCATTAAACCAAACGTATATGGCTGGAAAATTTTCTTTCTCACCCTCCGATTTCCAAGAGGCGGCTATCAAATACCGCAAGGAACTGCTTTACTTGCCAATTATCGGCTGTAATGACACTTTGCAGTATATGACTGCTCGCCCGGGTATTCGCTACAAGGAGCGTGTCGGCAACATCACCGGCGACGCTCAGTTCGCTCCCTACAATCCTGCTCGCTCAAAGGATTTTGACCTCCACCTTTCTTTCCGCGAAATAGAAACCTATTTCGGCTCTGTTGTCGCAAAGTTTGAGCCTAACTCGGCTATCTCAACTTTGCTCGGCACAGGTGCTACGAAAGGTGACGGTCAGATGTCAACGCCTACGGCTAAGCACGTACTCTCACTCATCGCAAAAAGTCTTTCCGAGCATCTCAACGATGCTATCTGGAATGGTGTGCGTAACGCCTCCGGCGACACAACCAAAGACCTTTTCAACGGCTTCGACACTATCACGCAGAACGAAATCACCGCTGGTGCTATCTCTGCCGAAAACGGCAACTACATGAAGTTGTCGGAAGCAATCACCACGTCTAACGCCGTGGACGTTGCAAAGGAAATCCTTTTCTCTCTCGACCCGCGCCTCCGTTCGCAAGACCTCTACCTCTACTGCTCGCAGGACTTCGTGGATAAGTACAACGAGGCTTATCAGCTCACACATGGCGGCTTGCAGTACAACACCCAGTACGGACAACAAGCTGTGGAAGGCTCGAACGGCAAACTGAAGTTTGTGCCGCTCTACAACAAGGCTGACTCCAAGTTTATGCACGTCACCACCAAGAGCAATATGCTCGTTGGCTTCGACCAAATGGGCGATATTGAGAATGTCATGGTCAAGGAATATGAACCGTTCATTCTTACTTACATCGCCACTATGTTCTTCGGCGTGCAGTTTGAATGCCTCGACAAGCGACGCTTCAAAACTATTGAACTCACTGTGTAACTAACCGGGAACGAGCGAGGAGGCACGAGGAACGCCTCTCGTACCTCTTAACTCGTTCCACTTAACTCTAAAATAATTATGGCTACAAATACTTGCAACGCATTGCAGAAATCGCTCGCTTGGTGCCAAGGCACACCGGAACTGCCAGGCGTGAAACGCCGCATCTACTATCTCGCCAAAAGCGCGATAGTGGCGTTCCCGACCTTGCCGCGCGACGCTAACGGTCGTGTCACTTCGGCTGTTCTTGACGGCTCGTTCACGCTCGTTGCCGACCAGAAGTGGAAGTAT
>JAQXVL010000059.1 GCA_029224905.1 Bacteroidales bacterium | reverse complement strand
GAGTTGTAGCATTCTTCGAGGTCGACGTTTATGCCGTAGACGCGGCGACCGTCGGTAATGGGCACGCGCACCATACCTTTTCCGCCGTGCTCTTCGACAATCGATTTGATGATTGGCATCGACACTTCAATCATCTTTTCAGCCTTGCGGTTGAATGCCGCAATTGCAGCGTCGTAGATTTCAGCCACTTGGTCTTCGGCAGACATTTTGAGGTATTTAGCCTCGTCGAAAGGCATCTCGATGCAGAGGTTCTTGAACACGTCGAGGCGCAAATCTTCGTAGCCGTCCTTTTCGCCGTAAGCATTGACGATGTTTTCGATTGTGTCGTAAATCATGTTCATGATGTCGATGCCGATGCGCTCGCCGATAAGGGCGTGGTGGCGACGTTCGTAGACCACCTTGCGTTGAGCGTTCATCACGTCGTCGTATTCGAGCAAGCGCTTACGGATACCGAAGTTGTTCTCTTCGACGCGTTTTTGTGCGTTTTCGATAGAGCGGCTTACCATAGGCGATTCGATGCGGTCTTCTTCTTTGAGTCCGAGGCGGTCGAGGAGTTTAACGACCTTGTCGGAAGCGAACAGGCGCATAACTTGGTCTTCGAACGACACGTAGAACACCGACGAACCCGGGTCGCCTTGACGTCCGGCACGACCGCGCAGCTGACGGTCGACGCGGCGTGATTCGTGGCGCTCTGTACCGATGATAGCCAAACCGCCGGCAGCCTTAACTTCGGGGCTCAACTTGATGTCGGTACCACGACCTGCCATGTTGGTTGCGATGGTCACTACGGCGCGTTGTCCGGCTTGTGCAACGATTTCGGCTTCGCGTTGGTGCAATTTTGCGTTGAGCACGTTGTGCGGGATGTGACGAATCGTGAGCATACGGCTGAGAAGTTCGGAGATTTCCACCGAGGTGGTGCCGACAAGCACGGGACGTCCTTGTTGCACCATTTCCTGAATTTCTTCGATAACGGCATTGTATTTTGCGCGTTTTGTTTTGTAGACGCGGTCGTCGCGGTCGATACGTGCCACGGGTTTGTTGGTCGGGATGGTGACAACGTCGAGTTTGTAGATGTCCCAGAATTCGCCTGCTTCGGTTTCTGCCGTACCGGTCATACCTGAGAGCTTGTGGTACATGCGGAAGTAGTTTTGCAGGGTGATTGTTGCAAATGTCTGCGTTGCAGCCTCGACTTTTACGCCTTCTTTGGCTTCGATTGCTTGATGGAGACCATCGCTGTAGCGGCGACCTTCCATGATACGTCCGGTTTGCTCGTCGACAATCTTAATCTTGTTGTCGTCGATGACGTATTCGACGTCGCGGTCGAAGAGTGTATATGCTTTAAGAAGTTGGTTGACTGTGTGGACGCGCTCCGCTTTAACGGAATAGTTTTGAAGAAGTGCTTCTTTCTTCTCTTGCTTTTCTTCGGCAGAGAGGTTCTCGTTTTCGAGGTTGGAAAGTTGCTCGGCAATGTTGGGGAGAACGAAGAATTGCGGGTCGTCGCTCGAGCCTGTAAGCACGTCGATACCTTTGTCGGTCAACTCGATAGTGCGGTTCTTCTCGTCGATGACGAAATAGAGCGGGTCAGTTACCACCGGCATTTGGCGATTGTTGTCTTGCATGTAGAATGCCTCGGTGGCAAGCAGCAACGACTTGTTGCCTTCGTTGCTCAGGAACTTGATGAGCGGTTGATATTTGGGAAGTCCTTTAAAAGCGCGGAAGAGTAAGAGTTCGCCTTCTTTGTGCACTTCTTTGTCGTCGGAAGCGAGTTTTTGTTTTGCTTCGACGAGGATTGACGTTACGAGTGCTTTTTGTGCGTTGAACACTTTCTCGACGTTAGGCTTGAAGTCCATAAACATTTGGTCTTCGCCTTTAGGCACGGGACCTGAGATGATGAGCGGAGTACGAGCGTCGTCGATGAGCACGGAGTCGACCTCGTCGACGATGGCGTAGTTGTGCGAGCGTTGAACGAGTTCTTCGGGGAGCATTGCCATGTTGTCGCGGAGGTAGTCGAAGCCGAACTCGTTGTTCGTACCGAAAGTAATGTCGGCGTTGTAAGCGTTGCGGCGTTCAACAGAGTTTGGCTGGTGCTTGTCGATGCAGTCTACCGAGAGCCCGTGGAATTGGTATAGCGGCCCCATCCATTCGGAGTCGCGTTTCGACAGGTAGTCGTTAACGGTGACCATATGCACACCGTTTCCGGTCAGTGCGTTCAGGAATACGGGGAGGGTAGCCACGAGGGTTTTACCTTCACCGGTAGCCATTTCCGAGATTTTGCCTTTGTGAAGGGCGATACCGCCGATAAGTTGCACGTCGTAGTGAACCATATCCCAAGTAATCTCGTTACCGCCTGCCATCCAGTGGTTTTGCCATATTGCTTTGTCGCCGTCGATGGTGATGAAGTCTTTGCCTTGAGCGGCGAGTTCGCGGTCGAATTGAGTGGCGGTGACTTCCAAAGTTGGGTTCTCTTTGAATCGGCGAGCCGTTTCGCGCACGATGGCAAACACTTCGGGGAGGTGCTTGTCGAGTTGTTGCTCGAGAATGTCGAGGATGTCTTTTTTGATTTTGTCGATTTCGTCCCAGAGCGGTTCGCGTTTGTCGTAGTCGAG
>JAQXVL010000058.1 GCA_029224905.1 Bacteroidales bacterium | reverse complement strand
ATAGCGCGGGGGATCCACCCCTCCCCATTCCGAACAGGGAAGTTAAGCCCCGCCGCGCCGATGGTACTGAGAAATCGGGAGAGTAGGTCACCGCCCCCTTACAGAGGATGAATCACAAACGGTTCATCCTCTTTTTTTGTTATAGCCTAACGCTCCGGAAAATTTGCTTTTGCGAGCAATTTGCAGTACTTTTGCATAAGATAGGCTATGGAACAATCTTAATGAGGTCTATAGTGTTATCTTTGCATATAAAAACGAGGAATTGTATGATAAGACTTAGATATTTATTAATTATTCTGTTCCTACCGTTGTCGCTGGTGTTGTCGGGGCAGAATTTGAGCCAGGCGAAGAAGTATTTCCAAGCCGGGAACTATCAAAAGGCGTTACCACTGTTTCGAGAGAGCCTGAAGTCGTCGCCGAAGCGTGCCGATTTGAATCAATGGGTCGGTATTTGCCTTTGGGAAACGGGCAAGCGCAAGGAGGCGTTGCCGCATCTTGAGACGGCATCGAAGTCGATGGCTACGTCGAATGCTTATCTGGCATCTTACTATTTCCGTGCGATGGACTATCGGCGTGCGTCGGACTATTGGGATTCTTACGTGTCGTTGCGCGACGAGGATGAAGAATTCGACGAGCGTTTCAGCGACGTTAAGAAGGCTATGGATATGCTTGGTAATGTCGAACGCATAGCAATTATCGATAGCCTGGTTGTCGACAAGGCTGATTTCTTTAGGCACTATCGTTTGTCGCCCGAAGCGGGATCTATTTCGAGTACTGATATTCTTCCGTACGCTAAGCCGAAGGTGTCGACATCGGTCTTTATGCCGGAGTCGAAGGAACGTATGCTGTGGGCGCAGCCCGATTCTACCGGCCGCATGAGCATAACCGAATCGTATAAGTTGGTTACAGGTAAATGGGACAACTATAGCGTAGTTTCGCCGGAGCAGCTTAACGATGGCGGCGACGTGAACTTCCCGTTTTTGATGGCAGACGGCACGACGCTCTACTATGGCTGCAGCGGAGCGAATTCTATCGGCGGTTACGACATCTATATGTCGCGTCGCGATGGCACTACAGGCGAATATCTTGCGCCGCAGAACATCGGTTTTCCGTATAATTCACCCTACGACGACTATCTGCTTGCCATCGACGAGATGACCGGCGTGGGATGGTGGGCAACCGACCGCTTGCAGATTCCCGGCAAGGTGGTTATCTACATTTTCGTGCCGAACAGCGTACGCCGCAATTGCGACCCCGACTCGGAGGATGTCTATAGCCTCGCCGCAGTCAATTCGATAAAGGACACATGGGAAGACGATGCGGATTATTCGACTTACCGTGAGCGCATTAACGCCATAACTTACGAGGACGAAGCCGAAGAGCACGATTTTGTGTTCCATGTTCGTAACGGGTTGACATATACGCGTTTCGATGATTTTCGGAGTGCGGAAGCGCGCGGCTTGATGGAAAAGCACGTCAAAGTGGCATCGTTTATCGACGACATACGCAGCCAACTTGCAGACTTGCGCAAGTCGTATCGCAAAGCGAGCAAGGCATCGAAACAAAAATATACTGACAAAATCGTGACGTTAGAGCGCTCGATTTTGAAGAACGAGGACGAACTTCGCGGTATCGCTCGAGCTATTCGAGCTGCCGAGTTGTCGCAGATAAAAGTTGATGAGCGCGATGATTGATTTTGAGAGAATTGCGCGGGAGTCGCAGTTGTATAACTTCCATTCTCATACGCCGTACTGCGACGGACATGCGCCGATGCGCGACTTTGTGGAAGAAGCAGTGCGTCAGGGATTTACCGATTGGGGATTTACGCCACATTCGCCTGTGCCTATAGCCTCGCCGTGCAACATCGAGTTGGCTGACGTTGAGCGATATTTGACGGATTTTGAGACTCTTCGCAGCGAATTCGCCGGGCGGATACGTCTGTATAAGTCGTTCGAAATCGACTATCTCAACGACGAATGGAATGCGCAAAATCCGCTCTACGACGATTTCAGCTTGGATTATAAGATAAGTTCGGTGCATTTTGTGCCGTGCGGCGATGAGTTTGTCGATACCGACGGCCGTTTTGAGTCGTTTCGCGCCAAGATGGCAAAGTATTTCGACAACGACATCGAATCGGTTGTGCGCTTGTTCTACAGCCAGACGTTGAAGATGATAGAACGAGGAGGTTTCGACATAATCGGTCATTTCGACAAGATAGGGCAGAATGCCGGTTATTTTCGTCAGGGAATTGAGGATGAGCCGTGGTATGAGGCGTTGGTCCGCGAAGTTGTAGATGCCATTTGCGATAGCCGTTTGATTGTCGAAATCAACACGAAGTCGCTTGCCGAACACGGGCGTTTGTTCCCTAACGAGCGCTATTTCGGGCTGTTGAAGCAGCGCGGAGTGCCTGTGATATTTAATTCGGATTCGCACTATCCGGAGCGCATAAATGCCGGACGGATGGAGGCGATTAACATATATAAAAACATATAGAGATGCCGGTAAGAGTGCCAAATACTCTTCCTGCGGTCGAGGAACTGAGGGAAGAAAATATATTCGTAATAGACGAAAAACGAGCGTCGACGCAGGACATTCGTCCGCTTCGCATTGCCGTGCTCAATCTGATGCCGCTGAAGTTGATGACCGAGACCGATTTGCTTCGGCTCATCAGCAATACGCCGTTGCAGATTGAACTCGACTTGGTGTTGCCCGACGACCATCATTGGACAAATACGCCGAAGGAGCACATAGAGGAGTTCTACAAGACGTTCGACGAAATCAAGCAGAACAACTACGACGGCTTTATCGTGACGGGCGCTCCGGTCGAGATGGTCAATTTTGAGGACGTTGACTATTGGGACCAACTCGAGGAAGTGTTCGATTGGTCGAAGCGTCACGTAACGTCGACAATCTATATCTGTTGGGCGGCGCTTGCCGGATTGTATCACAACTACGGCATCAAAAAGTATCCGCTGCCACGCAAGTTGTCGGGCGTTTTCCCGCACTACGTTGTGGAGAAGAATAATCCTCTGTTGCGCGGCTTCGACGACGAATTCTATGTGCCGCACAGCCGACATAGCGAGGCTCGCCGCGCCGACATCGTTGCCGAACCGCGGCTGAAGATTATTGCAGAGAGTCCTATCAGCGGACCCTACATAATGATGGCGCGCAACGGACGTGAAATCTACATCACGGGGCATTCCGAGTATTCGCCGACGACGCTCGACTTCGAATATCATCGCGACCTCGAGAAGGGTCTTAATCCGTCGATTCCGAAGAACTACTATCATGACGACGACCCGACGAAAGAGCCCATCGTGAGGTGGCGTAGCCATGCAAACTTGTTGTTTTCCAACTGGTTAAACTATTTCGTCTATCAAGAAACGCCATTTAATCTTTCGGACATTCGATGACGGCAACCCCCCAAACGATAGAACTCCTTGCCCCGGCGCGCGATTTGGCAACGGCGATGGCAGCCATCGAGCATGGCGCCGACGCTGTCTATATGGGCGCAACGCGTTTCGGCGCACGTCAGTCGGCGGGCAATTCGGTCGACGACATACGCCGTGCGGTGGAATATGCCCATCAGTACGGCGCGAAGGTGTATGCAACGGTCAATACGATTGTCTACGACGATGAGTTAGACGACGTGCGCAGGCTGATTGGCGAGTTGTATCATGCGGGAGTGGATGCACTGATTGTGCAAGATATGGGCATACTGCGAATGGACATTCCGCCGATTCAGTTGCATGCGAGCACGCAGTGCGACATCCGTACCGCCGACAAGGCGAAATTTCTTGAGAAGGCGGGTTTTTCGCAGTTGGTGCTTGCGCGCGAGTTGACCGTCGACGAAATTCGCACGATACGCGCAGCAGTCGATGTGCCGTTGGAATATTTCGTCCACGGTGCGTTGTGCGTCAGTTATAGCGGTCGCTGTTATGCCAGTTGTGCACTGACCGGGCGTAGCGCCAACCGCGGCGAATGTGCGCAAATTTGCCGATTGCCTTACGATTTGAGCGACGAGCGCGGCGTGGTGGAGCGCGGCAAGCATTTGTTGTCGCTCAAAGACAATAACCAGAGCGACCGCCTTGAAGAGTTGCTCGACGCCGGCGTGACATCGTTGAAGATTGAAGGTCGGTTGAAGGACGTTGCCTACGTCAAGAACGTGACAGCCTACTACAGCGAGCGACTCAACGACATTTGTCGCTGCAATCCGCAGCGCTATTGCCGACAGTCGTCGGGGCGTTGCAGCTATACGTTCGAGCCCGACCCTGCGAAGAGTTTCAACCGCGGTTTTACGCATTATTTCAGCGCCGGACGTACGCCGGAGGGCGAGTTGGCGGCTCCGCTTACACCTAAATCGATAGGCGAAAGAGTAGGTACTGTAGCAACGTGCAAGGGACGGACGGTTGCGATTCGCAGCGATAAATCGTTTGCCAACGGCGACGGATTTATCTATTTCGATGCGCAGGAACTGAAGGGCTTTCGGGCAAATCGCGTTGACGGAAACCGCATCGAAACGCTCAACAAACTTGCGATTGCGAGCGGCACGTCGTTGTATCGCAATTATGACAAAGCATTCGCCGACGCCTTGCAGCACGATTCGTCGGAGCGCCGGATTGACGTAAACATCACGTTGACGGCAACGGTCGGCGGCGTGCGCATCGACATGGAAGACGGTCGCGGTGGCGTCTCTATTCTACAAGAAACTCCGTTGGAGCCTTCGAAGGCAGACCAGTCGGAGCGTCAGCGCAGCGTGTTTGCCAAACTTGGAGGCACGCCGTACAGGCTTGCGCAGTTCGACAACACGACGACCGCCGGAATCTTTTTGCCGGCATCGTTGCTCAATCAGATGCGTCGACGTGCCGTAGAGGCATTCGAGCGCCAACGGCGAATCACATATCCTTACGATTATCGCCGCCGGGAGGACCGCACGGCAGCGTTTCCGTCGACGTGCTTGACCTATGCCGACAACGTGTCGAATCGACTTTCCCGAGCATTCTACCGCGACCACGGCGTGACGTCGATAGAGCCGGCAATGGAAACGTCGACGCCGCAAAAAGGCGCGGTGGTGATGACTACGCGTTACTGCATTCGCCGACAACTCGGCGCTTGCTTGAAGACGCCCGGACGCAACCGTTTGGGACAACATCTGACGCTCACCTCCGGCAACATACGACTCGCCGTGGAGTTCGACTGCCGCCGATGCGAAATGATTTTGAGAACGATAAAACCATAACAATAATGGCACTACATAACGAATTCGGGAAGAAAGGCGAGGCTGCTGCGCGCGACGCACTGCTGCGCAAAGGCTATCTGATACGCGAAACAAACTGGCGGTGTAATAAGTTTGAAATCGACATCGTTGCCGAGAAAGACAATCGGCTGATTATTGTCGAAGTGAAGACGCGTTCGCATGAAATCTACGACCTATCGAAAGTGATAAATGCCAAGAAATGTGCCAACCTCATCAGCGCCGGCAAGGCATATCAGAAGATGAACGATTTGCCGTTGGAGTTGCAGTTCGACATCATTCTGCAAATAGGCGAAGACGAAGACCATTTCACGACGGAGCATCTTGAAGATGCCATCCATCCGCGACTCCGTACCTACTGAACTTTCGTCGGCGCGTCGGAGGCGAGGCTGTAGAGCTCGAGCAGGGTCGTGCTGTCGCGGTCGGATCCGGTTATGCTGCTGTCGAGGTGCTTTATGATAGCGTCGTCGGCGATTTCGTTGATAAAATCCGATTCGCCGAGTTCGCTGAATCGGTTGAGAAACTCGCTGACGGTCATCTCGCGATAACTTCGAGCGGGCTGGTAGGCAATCGACTCGTCGCCGGTGACGACAGCCGACACCATCCCGGCATCTTCGAGCTTCTCGAGCACGTTGTTAAGCAGATGCAGCGGCAGGTTGTAGGCGGTCATCATATCGCGCTTGGTCAGCGGAGTTTGTCCGGCTTCGAAACGCCCAACGATGATGGCAAACGTGTAGACAGCCAATTTGTTGTAGTAGCGTTGCGAGATGGCGTCGAGTTTGTTGATATAGCTGAATCGGAAAATGTTTTGCGCAGAATAGGTAAGCACTACTCCGGCAATGATAATCACCCATGTGGCGTACATCCAAATCATAAACAACGGCAGGAAAGAGAAACTACCGTAGATGGCGTTATATTTCGTTACATACATTTGGCTGCCGACGAAAACCGTTTGTAGTACTCTGAACAAAGCGCCGCAGATGAAGCCCGAAATCAGCGCATAGCGGAATTTTACCTTCGTGTAGGGGATTAGCGCATACATCGCGGCAAAGACCATACAGGTGAGGAAAAACGGCGCCCAATCGAGCAAAGTGCGAACCACGGGCGAAAGATATTCAAAGTCTTTAGCGAGCGTCGATTGAACGAAATTCGACATCATCAACGAGATACCGGCAGAGCATATCATCAAGATTGGCAGCACGATGATGATGGTCGTGTAGTCGGTGACGATGCGATACCATCCGCGACCCTTCTTGACGCCCCAAACGTGGTTGAACGTCATCTCGATGTTGCGCAAAAGGCTTATCAAAGTCCAGAGCAAAAAGAGAATGCCGACTCCGATAAAAATGCCACCGGAGGAAGATTCGAGGTATTTGTCGACGAATCCCAGCACGGTTTGCATTGCCGATGTTTGCTGAGGAAATACGCTGAAAATTTCGTCGCGGATAAGGTTCTGGAACCCGAACCCGCGGGCGATGGCAAGAATCAGTGCTAAAACGGGCACGACAGCGAGTAGGGTATAGTAGGTCAGCGAACTCGCACGCGATTGGATGTTTTTGTCTAAATACGACCTAACCGAAAGGTTTGCTGTTTTGATAAGACCGACGTACCAAATGTTTCGTCGGTCGTCCCAAACGCCGTCGATGCAGTAGTCTATCCACTTGCGGATGCGTAGGCGCAATGTGTCGAGACTCGGTTTTAGCGGTTTCATATAGAGTGCGTATTAGGTTATTCAAAAAAAAGCAGTGCGACTATAAGCCGGGTTATGTCGCAACACGAAGTTGCGTCCTGTCATTTATCTAATCCCGATGTTGCCACCGGGCTTGAGCAGTCTACCCCCCGACAATGGACGAGCAGCCCTTAAATGCCGGTATACTTGACCTTGCAACCCATAAGACGTGCGGCAGGATATGTTGCCATAGCCCCCGGTGGGCTCTTACCCCGCCTTTTCACCCTTACCACCAAACGGTGGCGGTTGTTTTCTGTCACGCTACTCCACCCTCACGAATGGCTTCCCGTTAGGAAATA
>JAQXVL010000057.1 GCA_029224905.1 Bacteroidales bacterium | reverse complement strand
AGAGTCGATACGGATAGTAAACCCGCCGATAAGTTCGGGGTCGACGTCGACACGATACTCGATAGTTTTTCCGTCGAGGCAGGATTTAAGAAAAGCCTTGATTTTGTCGAAGGCTTGAGCCGGGAGAGGCGCCGCAGAGGTGATAACGACCTGAGCGATGCCCTGTTCGGAGCGATACATTTTGCCGAAAGCGAGAGCCATTTGACAAAAGAAAGCCTCTCTGCCGTGGGCATAAACGAGTTTGACAAACTTGCTGAGAGTACCGTCCCCGGGAGCAGCGGCAGCGGCGAGAATGAGGGCTTCCTTGTCGGCGAGGGCAAGGAAAGGATTCTCGGCAGCCGAGGCAAAACCGTCGACGCGCAGGAAGTTGTCGGCAAGGCGGCATGTCTGAGCATAGACGTCTTGAGCATCGCCACAATCGCGGCTGAAGCGGTAGAGCGCACGCGCATAACGGTTGGGTATGAGTCCTTCGTTCATAGTCAGCAGATGTTAGTTTTTATCAATCTCGCTCAAAAGTTTGTCGACAAGTTGCGATTGGGCTTTTTGGTCAGACATTTTGTCGCGGAGGAGTTTCTCGGCGATTAGGATAGAGAACTGCGAAACCTCGTTACGGAATTGGAGTTGAGCTTCCTTGCGTTCCTGCTCGATAGCAGCACGAGCGGCGTCCATAACCTTTTGCGCCTCAACGGAAGCGGCTTGTTTGGCGTCCTCAATGATTTGCGACTTCATACGAGCGGCTTCGCGTAAGATTTCTGACTGTTGTCGTTTAGCCTCTTGGATATATTTGTCTGCCTCAGCCTTCGCATTGTCGAGGTGTTCTTTGGCTTCTTGTGCGTATACGACGCCCTTGTCGATAAGGTCGGCACGCTCGGTCATCATTTTGATGATGACCGGCCAAGCGTACTTACCGAGGAGGATGCAGAGCAGTACGAGCACTACGAACATCCAGAACACCAAGCCAAAATCGGGCTTGAACAATTCCATCTCTTATCCGAGTTAATGATTAGATGAAGAGAGAGAGCACGCAGACGATGACACCGAAGAGTGCCACACCCTCGATGAGGGCTGCAATTACAATCATGTTGCTTCGAATGTCGCCTGCACTTTCGGGTTGGCGAGCAATAGCCTCCATAGCGGCTGCACCGATTTTACCGATACCGATACCTGCACCGATGGCAGCGATTGCTGCACCTAAACATGCGCCGAATTTGTCGAGACCGAACTGCATTACAGTTTCAGCAGCCTGTGCTAAAATCATTCCTAACATAATTATTAAAGTTTTTAATGGTTAATTATTTTTTTGTTTCTTATTTCTATTTTTGTTGTGCTACGGGTTCGTGGTGTTCGCCGCCGCAGACTGCAAATGAGATGAAGAGCGTCGAGAGCATCGTGAAGACGTATGCTTGGATGAAGCTCACCAGGACGTCGAGCAGGAGCATAAAGAGGGAGAACGCCACGGAAACAACGGTGGTTGTAGCGAGCACCGCCGCGCCGAATTTGGCGAAAATGAAAATCAAGAGTGTAAATACTATTACAATCATGTGGCCGCCCATCATGTTTGCAAACAGACGCACGCAGAGCGCAGCCGGCTTGGTGAAGATGCCGAAGAGCTCGATGACCGGCATAATGGGTATCGGGAACTTCAGCCAGAGGGGCACGTCGGGCCAGAAGATATCCTTCCAGTAGTGCTTGTTGCCTTTGATGTTGGTAATCAGGAATGTGCAGATAGCCAGCGTCATCGTCACGGCGATGTTGCCGGTGAGGTTAGCGCCTCCGGGGAAGATTACCACAAGCCCGAGCAGGTTCATGAAGAATATGAGGAAAAACACGGTAAGGAGGTATCCGGCAAAGCGGGGCGCTTTGTCTTTGAGGGTGTCGCGAATGACGCCGTCGTAGATAAACGAGACAAGCATTTCGAAGAAACCCATACCCTTACGCGGTGCTTTTTTTCCGTTGCGCTTATAGAATCGGACGAGCAAGAATGTCACCAGAGCGACGAGAGCGGCAGCGATAAAGAGCGCGCAGACGTTTTTGGTGATAGACAGGTCGACGGGGCGATATTCGGAGCCGTCGGGCAAGATTTGCACGACTTTGCCGCTGTAGTCGCCGCCGTGAGCGATTCTGTAAGTAACGTCGCCGTCGACGAAGTCGGAGTGTTGCACACGCGCCGAGCTGAACACGTGCCAAGCGCCGTCGGCATCGTTGACGATAATCGGTAGTGGTATACGATTCTCATGCGAAAAAGGCACTTCCCACCCGTAGACATCGCCCAAATGGTGGAAGATAATCTCCTTGGGATTGATTTCTTCGGACTCAGACTCCGAAGCACGCGCAACGGTTGGCAACGCCATCGCCGCTACGAGTAAAAACATTATGGCAAGTACTTTCTTCATCTTAATAAATACATACTGACACTACATTATTGTCGATGTCGGCAATACCGCCTTCGACGTGCATCGAGCGACGAGCGCCGTCGGTGGCGTCGACGTAGACAATGTCGCCGGCTGTGAGCACGCTGACGAGCGACGCGTGGTTTTCGAGCACGGTAAAGAGTCCTGCTTCGCCGGGCAAGGTCACCAGCGACGCTTGTCCGTCGAACAAAATCTTTTCGGCTGAGATTACTTTGAGTGTCATAGTTTATCCAATTTATTTACCAACTTCGGCGAGCAACTTCTTACCCTTTTCGATAGCCTCGTCGATAGTACCGACGTTGAGGAATGCTTGTTCGGGATATTCGTCGAGTTCGCCGTTGAGAATCATCTTGAAACCGCGGATAGTTTCGCTAAGTGGCACCATTACGCCGGGGAGACCGGTGAACTGTTCAGCCACGTGGAAAGGCTGCGACAGGAAGCGTTGAGCGCGGCGAGCGCGAGCCACCACGAGTTTGTCTTCGTCGCTGAGTTCGTCGACGCCGAGGATAGCGATAATATCTTGAAGTTCGTTATATTTCTGGAGCAATTGCTTTACGGCTTGCGCCACGTTGTAGTGCTCTTCGCCGATGATGTTCGGGTCGAGGATACGCGACGACGACTCCAACGGGTCGACAGCGGGATAGATGCCGAGCTCGGAGATTTTACGGCTGAGCACGGTCGTAGCGTCGAGGAAGTTGAAGGTAGTAGCCGGCGCGGGGTCGGTAAGGTCGTCGGCAGGCACGTAGATTGCTTGCACAGAGGTGATTGAGCCTTGCTTGGTCGAAGTGATACGCTCTTGCAGGGCACCCATTTCGGAAGCCAGCGTAGGTTGATAGCCCACAGCCGACGGCATACGACCCAACAGAGCCGACACCTCGGAACCCGCCTGGGTGAAACGGAAGATATTGTCGATAAAGAGGAGGATATCCTTACCGCCACCGTCTTGGTCGCGGAACTGTTCGGCAACGGTAAGACCGGAGAGAGCCACGCGCAGACGAGCGCCCGGCGGCTCGTTCATCTGACCGAACACGAGGGTGCTTTGCGACTTGGCAACTTCGTTCATATCGACGTCGTCGAGGTTCCATTCGCCCTTTTCGAGACCTTTCATAAACTTGTCGCCATACTTGATGACGCCACTTTCGAGCATTTCACGGAGAAGGTCGTTACCTTCGCGGGTACGTTCGCCGACACCGGTGAACACAGAGAATCCGTTATGTCCTTTGGCAATGTTGTTGATAAGCTCCATGATTAGCACGGTCTTACCAACGCCGGCGCCGCCGAACAAACCGATTTTACCACCTTTAGAATAAGGTTCGAGCAAGTCGATGACTTTGATACCTGTGTAAAGGATTTCGGAAGAAATCGACAAGTCGTCAAATTTAGGAGCAGGCTGGTGGATAGCACGCTTGTTTTCGTCTTTCAACGCGGGAAGGTGGTCGATTGGGTTGCCGATAACGTTCAGCAGACGCCCTTTGACTTGCTCACCGGTTGGAACGGAAATCGGTTGTTCGAGATTGACAACCGCCATACCTCGGCGCAACCCGTCTGTGGAGTCCATAGCAACGCAGCGAACGGTGTGCTCGCCGACGTGCTGCTCAACTTCCAGCAGCAACTCCGTAGAGTCGGGACGTTCTACCTTCAGCGAAGTGTAAATCGCGGGCAGATCGTTTTTTTCTACATCGAAAGATACATCGACGACAGGACCAATTACCTGCGCTATCTTTCCTAATTTCTCGCTCATATTAATATCGTTAAACTTGTGTTTTTAAAGCGCATTATTTAGAAATACCAACCGAAAGCCACAACAAGCAACATGATGATAAGGTTCACCAGGTTGATTGGGAGCAAATACTTCCACTCGAAGGCGAGGAGTTGGTCGATACGCAGACGGGGGAACGTCCACTTGAACCACATAATGATAGCCGACAAGAGGATTGCTTTACCGACGAACCAAACAGGCGACGGGATGTAGTCCATCACCGCATTGAAGCCTTCCAAACCGGGGATGTGAAGAGGCATCCAACCGCCGAAGAAGAGCAGCGTGGCAACGCCGGCAACGATGAACATGTTGAGGTATTCGGCAAGATAGAAGTAACCGAAGTGGAGACCGGAATATTCGGTGTGGTAACCTGCGGTAAGTTCCGACTCAGCCTCGGGCAAGTCGAACGGGCCGCGGTTGGTTTCCGCCGTTCCGGCAATCATATAGACGATAAACGCGATGATTGCGGGCACGTGGCCTTTGAAGATGAACCACAGGTCTTGTTGTTGTTCACAGATGCCCGTGATGTTCATAGTTCCGGCAAGCATCACCATAGTCATAATCGACAGTCCGATAGAGAGTTCGTAGCTAATCATCTGAGCACCGCTACGCATAGCGCCGATGAGCGTAAACTTGTTGTTCGACGACCAACCGGCGAGGAGGATGCCGAGTACGCCAATCGACGACACCGAGATAAGGAAGAAGATGCCGATGTTGAAGTCGATGATTTGCAAGCCTTTACCCCAAGGCAGTACGGCAAACGCGGTGAGCGAAGCTGCTACCACCAAATAAGGAGCCAAATTGAACAGGAATTTGTCGATATTGTTGATAGGAATCAACTCCTTGATGAGCATCTTAAACATATCGGCAAACGACTGCAACAAGCCCATAGGACCGACACGATTCGGACCGAGACGGCACTGAATTGCGCCGCAGAATTTACGTTCATAGTAGATGTAGAACAGAGCGAGAAGCGCATATACCAATATGAGCCCCACTGCCACCAAAAGGCATTCGATGAGGGTCACCAACCACATCGGCATAACGCCGTTGAGAAGTTGGTCGAACCACCCTGTGACTACTGCGAAATCAAATATATTATCCATTGTTTGTAAGTTTCTTAAAAATTATCTATCAATTTCAGGCACCACATAGTCGAGCGAGCCGCCGATAGTGATGAGGTCGGCAATCTTTTCGCCGCGAGTGATGTGGTCGACAATACCGGCGAGGCGCAAGCAAGTGCCGTTGACTTTCATGCGGTAAGGCGTTTTTTCGCCGCGGCTGTCGATGTAGACGCCGAAAGCGCCACGACAAGCCTCAACCTCTTGATACCAGTGACCGACGGGCAACTTGATGATTTTGGGCACTTTAGCCACGAAGTCGCCTTCGGGAATGTTGTCGATGAGTTGCTCGATGATTTTGAGCGATTGCTCGATTTCTTTCATTCTGACCATGTAGCGGTCGAACGAGTCGCAGCCTTCCATGATTACTTCGTCGAAGTCGAGTTCGCTATAGATTGAATAGGGGTTGACCTTACGCACATCGCAATGCCAGCCGCTTGCACGTCCGCTGGGACCTGCCACGCCGTAGCTGATGGCGTCGTCCTTGGTCAGCATACCGACACCGACGAGGCGGTTGCGGAAGATGACGTTGCCGCTGACGAGCGTATGATATTCTTTAAGACCCTTGCGCATTTGCGGGATGAAGTCCTTAACGCGTTTAACGAAGTTGGGGTGCAAATCTTCGCGAACGCCGCCGACAACGTCGTAGTTGAACGACATACGCGCGCCGCAGGTTTCTTCGAGGATGTCGAGGATGGTTTCGCGTTCGCGCAGACCGTAGAAGAGAGCGGTCGTCGCGCCGAGGTCCATACAGTAAGTACCGAAGAAGAGCAAGTGAGAAGCGATGCGCGACAATTCGTCGACGAGCACGCGAATCACTTGAGCGCGGCGAGGCACTTCGATGCCGAGGGCTTTTTCGACGCAAGCGCAGAGGCAGTGCTCGTTGGGGAGCGCCGAGAAGTAGTCCATACGGTCGAAGAAGTGAGTCGACTGCGGATAGGTAAGTTTTTCGGAAAGTTTCTCGATACCGCGGTGGATATAACCGCAAACGAGGTCGATTTTCTTGATTTCCTCGCCGTCGAGAGAAGTGCGGAAGCGAAGCACGCCGTGAGTTGCCGGGTGTTGCGGACCGATGTTAACGACATATTCGTCGGCGGTGAAGACGTCAGCCTTACGCTCAACGACTTTACCGTCTTTTTCTTCGTAGACGGTCGTCGTGTCGTCGATAGCCTCGTGGAAGAGACGTACGGGGTTGATTTCGGGGTTTTCGTCGTAGTCCTTGCGGAGAGGATAACCAACCCAGTCGTTGCGAAGATAGAGGCGACGCATGTCGGGGTGGTTGATAAATTTGATGCCGAAGAAGTCGAAGACTTCGCGTTCTTCGAGCAGAGCGTCTTTCCACAAGTCGCTGACGCTGTGTATCATCGGGTTTTCGCGGTCGGTGGTAGTAACCTTCGCGGAGATTTTGGAGTTGTCGACAGTCGAGGTGAAGTAGTAGACACATCCAAGGGCGTCGCCGAAGTCTTCGCCGATGAGGGCTGTAAGCCAGCGGTATCCTGCGTTGTGGATAGCTGCAGCCACAGCGTGCCAATCGGCGTCGGGCACAACGGCTGTAAGCACTTCGTTGTCCTCAAAAGTCACTTGAGGGCATACACCTAATATTATATCTTTAATATCTGCCATAATAGTCAAAAATTATTCTTGAACGTGTTCCTCTTTAGCAATTTCGGGGTTTTCGCGGAAGAAGTCTTCACGAGTTTTCTTGCGGTTAACACCGCCGAAGAAACGTTCCACTTTGACCTTACGCTGGAGTTGCATAAGCCCGTAGAACATAGCCTCGGGGCGCGGAGGGCATCCGGGGATGTATACATCGACGGGGACAATAGTGTCGATACCCTTCACGACGTGATACGACTTGCGGAAAGGACCGCCGGAGATGGCGCAACCGCCGACGGCAATCACATATTTAGGCTCAGCCAGCTGCTCGTAGAGGCGGCGGAACACGGGAGCCATGCGGTGGACAATCGTACCTGCCACCATCATAAAGTCGGCTTGACGTGGGCTCGAACGAGCGACCTCGAAGCCGAAGCGTGCCATGTCGTAGCGTGCCGCACCGAGACAGATGAACTCGATGCCGCAGCAACTTGTAGCAAAAGTAAGCGGCCAGAGCGAGTTGCTGCGTCCCCAGTTGATTAACTGATCGAGTTTGCCAACAACCACATTCTGCCCGTTTGCCTTAAGTTCTTCAACGAGATTGTCGAGATATTCGTTATCGTTGAAGTCCTCCTTCTTCATTCCTTTTATTTTTACTTCCATTGCAACGCTCCTTTCTTCCAAGCATAAGCAAGACCTAAAACTAAAACACCCAAGAACACAGCCACTGCGAGGATAGCGCCGGTGCCGAGCCCTTTAGCCACTACAGCCCACGGGAACAGCAATACGGTTTCGACGTCGAACATCAGGAACAGAATGGCAAAAAGGTAGTAGCCAACCTTGAACTGCACCATGCTGTCGCCTCGCGTAGGGATACCGCACTCATACGTTTCACCCTTCTGCGGCGCATACGACCGCGGTCCTATCAAGCCCGCAAGCCACAAGCCCAGGAAGACCAAGCCTAATCCTGATAGCGCCGCAACGAGTACCATCGTTGTGCTTTGAATACCAAAAATCGATATTTCCATATTATTTTATTAAAGTTTTTATTTCACTCCATAAGGATAGACAGCCCATAAATGCCCGACACTCAGACATTTACACTCCGCTACCTACCCAAAATAAAAATTTAATTTTTAATCCGTTGCAAATATAGCAATTTTCTTGCGAAATACGGCGGTATTTTCCTATTTTTTTGCCGTTTTTCGCCTCTTTTTCCGTTTTCGACCAACTTTTACGCACCGTGGAAAACACACCAAATTTGCAATATTTAACCAATTTAAGAATTTTTACCACACCAAAATAAATACCTCGCACGAAAAAATCACTAAAAGTAGTGATTGAACCTCATATATAAAATGTGTAATTTTGCAGTCGAATCAATCAGAACCCGGCACACGCGGTAGGCAATTGCCACCGCAAGCCGACAAAGAGCCTGATAAAAAACAATCAAAATTTGAAAAAATTATCACTGACAATAACAGCGTTGGCAGTCTCGGCAGTTTGCAGTGCTGCAGAGACTGCCGACACTCTGCGACTCAGCGAAGTCGACGTCACCGCCATCAAATCGACGTCGGCACACTCCGCCGAATCGTCGTCGATGTCGACAATCAACCGCGTCGACGTTGAGCGACTCGGTGTCACGGCGGCGCGCGACGCAAGCATCATTGCGCCCAACTTCTACATACCCGACTACGGCTCGCGGATGACGTCGACCATCTACGTTCGCGGCATCGGTGCGCGCATCGACCAGCCCGTGGTGGGAATGAACGTCGACAACATCTCGATTATCAACAAAGACAACTACGACTTCGACATCCCCGACATCGAAAGCATCGAAATCGTCCGCGGACCGCAGAGCACCCTCTACGGACGCAACACCATGGGCGGCATCATCAACGTCCGCACCCTATCGCCTCTCAGCTACCAAGGGACGCGCCTGCTGGCGGAATACGGCAGCCGGAACTCGCTGAAAGCGGCGCTGTCGCACTACAACAAGACGAGCGAACGCTTCGGCATCGGCGCCTCTGCCTTCTACCGACACAGCGACGGATTTTTCACCAACGAATACAACGGCAAACGATGCGACGGCGAAAACTACGGGCGCGCCGCCGTCAAACTGCAATGGCGCCCTACCGAATCATGGCACGTCGAAAACTCGGCAAGCGCAACCCTCGTGCGCCAAGGCGGTTACGCCTACGAATTTGCCGAGACCGGCAAGATTGCCTACAACGACACCTGCTTCTACAACCGCACGACCGTTATGGACGGACTTACGGCGAAATGGAAAGGCGACGGCGTCTCGGTGGCAAGCATCACGTCGTATCAGTACATCGACGACAACATGACGCTCGACCAAGACTTCCTGCCGCTCGACTACTTCACGCTGACGCAGAAGCGCCACGAGCACGCCGTGACGCAAGACGTGGTGGTGCGCAGCGAGCGCGAGAGCCGCATCAGATGGCTCGCCGGCGCATTCGCCTTCTACAAGCGGTCGCACACCGACGCTCCCGTTACCTTTAAAGACTACGGCATCACAAGTCTCATCGAAGAGCGATGGAACTCGATGAATCCCGAATATCCAATCGGCTGGGACACCGACCGATTTACCCTCGGCTCGACGTTCACCATGCCCTCCTACGGCATCGCCGCCTACGCCGAAGCCTCAGCCGAACTGAGTCGGTGGACCATCACCGCCGGACTGCGCTACGACTATGAGCACACCCGTCTCAAATACCGGAGCGACTGCTCGACAACCTACACCATCTACCACAATGACGAGGTCTACGGCAACCGCAGCGTCGAGATTCACGACAACGGCGCATTGTCGCGCAGTTTCGACGAACTGCTTCCGCGGCTGAGCGTGTCGTACCGACTCTCCACCGACCGGGCGTGCAACCTCTACGCATCGATTGCCAAAGGCTACAAAGCCGGAGGATTCAACACACAGATGTTTTCCGACGTGCTTCAGCAAGAGATGATGGGTACAATGGGCATCGGCAAACTATACGAAATCGACCAAGTGGTGGGATACAAACCCGAAAAGAGTTGGAACTACGAAATCGGCGGACATTTCAAACTCGCCGGCGGACGGCTGAGCATCGACGCCTCGGCATTCTACATCGACTGCCGCGACCAGCAACTCACCGTCTTCCCCGAAGGCACCACCACCGGGCGCATTATGGCAAACGCCGGCAAGACCCGCAGCCTGGGCGGCGAACTCACCGTGAGAGCCACGCCCGTCAAT
>JAQXVL010000056.1 GCA_029224905.1 Bacteroidales bacterium | reverse complement strand
ATTTTCGTTAGGACGCGGCAGCGGAGCCGATGCCGTCGGGTCGTTCAAGAAACTGACACCCGGCAAGCCGTGGTGGATTGTCGGAGCGATAGCCGTCGTGGCTTCCTACTTGATTTTGTCGTTCTACATCGTTGTGTCGGGCTGGACGCTCGAATATCTATGGCTGTCGCTTACCGGCGAAATTTCGTCGGTGCCCGAAGGGGTCGAATCGACGGCATACTTCTCCGGCATAATGAACGAGGCAATCACGTCGGGATTCAAGCCAGTGATGTGGACCGCGATAATGATATTCCTCAACTTGTTCGTACTGCTGCGCGGCGTGCACAAAGGCATCGAGCGCATGGCTAATATGCTGATGCCTACGCTATTTATTATCTTAGTAGTGCTCTGCGGCGTGTCGCTGACGTTGCCCGGAGCCGGCGAGGGCGTCGACTACTTCCTGCGCCCCGATTGGAGCAAACTGAACGCCAATGTGCTCATAAGCGCCGTCGGGCAAGCATTCTTCTCGCTGAGTTTGGGTATGGGCATTTTGATAACCTACTCGTCGTACTACCCTTCGACAACGCGGCTGGGACGCACGTCGGTAACGGTTTCGTCGCTGGTATTTGTGGTTGCCATTTTGATGGGACTAATCATCTTCCCGGCAATGAAGTCGTTCGGCATCGAGGGCAAAACAGATGGTACGGCACTAATCTTCGTCACCTTACCGCAGATTTTCGAGCATATGCATATGACCTACGTATGGGCGTTGCTGTTCTTCTTCCTGCTCGTCGTAGCAGCGCTGACGTCGACAGTGTCGCTCGGCGAAGTGGTCATCGCCTTTCTGACGGGCAAAACGGGAATGAGTCGCCGCACGGCATGCGTAGTCATTATGCTTCCGCTGCTTCTGCTGAGCACCGTATCGTCGCTGTCGCTCGGCCCGTGGAGCGACTACACGCTCTTCGGCATGACATTTTTCGACTTGCTCGACTATTTTACAGCCAACATAATGTTGCCACTTGTAGCAATCGCCGTGTGCATCTACGTCGGACACGTATTGCCGAAGTCGTTCTTGGAACGTGAGATGACCAACAACGGCTCGATGAAGTCGCGCATCTTCCCGGCACTGGTATTTGTGGTGCGCTACATATCGCCGCTGCTCATTGCCATTGTGTTTATCAACAAAATCATTGAATCACTTTAATGGAAAGGCTGACACGTCGCGAGCGCTTGGGATTGACAATCCTTGCCGTAGTCTGTGCTCTGGCAATCGTCTGCGTATGGGCGATGCACAATGCCGACACAAGCGACAAGCCTTCTACAGAAGCACAAACGACTGCCACCGAGCGTCTGCTCAACGCCATCGACAGCCTCGAAGCCGACACCATAGCCACACGGCATAAGACTAAAAAGACAAAGAAAAAACCTAACAAAAAGCAGTCGGCAAGCGACATCGACCCGCTTAAAGACAAACTAAACAGACGGAAATGAAGAATCAACGAACACTATTTGCCACAAAAATCGGAGTGATAGCAGCCAGTGTAGGCTCGGCAATCGGATTAGGAAACATTTGGCGCTTCCCTTACGAAGCCGGACAACACGGCGGAGGCGCATTTCTGATTATCTACCTTGCCATGGTAGCCATCATCGGCATTCCACTGATATGCAGCGAATTCGTCATCGGACGCGCCTCGCAGACCAACGTCTTGGGCGCACTGCGTAATCTGGAACGCCGCGGCAGCCGATGGCATTGGATTTCGTATCTGGGCATACTCTCATCACTGATGATTCTCAGTTTTTACTCCGTAGTAGCAGGCTGGACGTTGGAATACGGCTTTGCTTCGCTCAACGGCGCACTCTCGTCGCAAGCCGGAGAGCAATACTACTCCGACTACTTCCGCACGTTCACCGGCGAAAGTATGCGCCCACTGCATTGGACAATAGTATTTTTGACGCTCAACTACCTGATTCTGCGCCGCGGCGTGCGTAGCGGAATCGAGCGAATGTCGAATCTGATGACGCCGTTGCTGTTTGTCATCCTTGTGGTGTTCTGCGTCAAATCGCTGATGATGCCGGGAGCCGCCGAAGGACTGAAATTCTTGTTCGTCCCCGATTTCAGCAAAATTACGCCCGACGTGCTGCTCGGCGCTATGGGACAAGCATTCTTCTCGCTGAGCCTCGGTGTAAGTACGCTGCTCACCTACGCATCGTACTTCAAACGCGACGTGCCGCTCGTCAAGAGTGCATCAATCATCGCCGGACTCGACACCGTGTTTGCCATCATTGCCGGACTGATAATCTTCCCCGCCCTGTTCTCATTCAACATGGAGCCCGCCGAAGGTCCGCGGTTAGTGTTCGAGGTACTCCCCTACATCTTCTCGCAAACTGCCGGAGGTCAATTCTGGGCAGCCGGATTCTTCTTTCTGCTCTTCCTGGCATCGATAACGTCAACAATCTCGATGAGCGAAATCTCCATAGCCTTTTTCAGCGAAGAATGGCACATGTCGCGCGAAAAGGCGTCGCTGCTCAACTTCATCATAGCCCTCGTGTTTGGCACCATCTGCGCCCTGTCGTTCGGCATGCTCAGCGATTTCACAATCTTCGGGCAAACCGTGTTCGACCTGTTCAACAACGTCACGGCAAACTACTTTATGCCCATCTGCGGAATATTCTTCTCAATCTTTGCCGGATGGATGATGGACAAGAATCTGCTGCACAATCAATTGACCAACAACGGCAAAACAGCGCGCCTGCTCTACCGCCCCATCGTGTTCTGCCTCAAGTTCGTAGCCCCGGCGGCCATCCTCGCCGTTTTTGTCTACCAATTGACATAAGAGCGCATTTTCAGCGGCAAATGTCTTGAAATAGCCACAAAAAAGCGGTAACTTAGCACCCGAAACTGAAATGAGATGAGTTATTTCAAACCATATACACTCAATATCCGCGGCTCGCTCTACCGCGTAGACAGTCCGCAAGTGATGGGCATACTCAACGTAACGCCCGACTCGTTCTACGACGGCAGCCGCTGCACCGACGAGCAAACCATACGCCGACGCGTTCGCACTATCGTCGACGAAGGAGCACAAATGCTCGACATCGGCGGCTATTCGTCGCGCCCCGGTGCCGACGACATCAGCGCCGACGAAGAATACAGCCGACTGAGCCGAGGTCTGCGCATCGTCAAAGAAGAAGCGCCCGACATCATTGTTTCCGTCGACACATTCCGCGCCGATGTGGCGCAACGCTGCTACGACGACTGGGGTATCGACATAGTCAACGACATCGCCGCCGGCTGCCTCGACAGCCGAATGATTGAAACCGTTGCGCGTATCCGCCTGCCTTACATCATGATGCACATGCGCGGCAACCCGCACACAATGACGTCGCTGACCGACTACGACGACCTTGTCAGCGATATGCTTCAGTATTTCGGCGAAAAAATCTCCGAAGCTGCTTTTGCCGGCATCAACGACATAATCATCGACCCGGGGTTCGGATTCAGCAAAACGCTTGACCAAAACTACGAGTTGCTCGAACGTCTCGACGTGTTCAAAGCCCTCGACCTGCCCATCTTGGTCGGCATGTCGCGCAAGTCGATGCTCTACCGACTGCTCGGCACCACACCGGCGGAATCGCTCAACGCAACCACCGCCGTCAACGTGGTCAGCCTCCTCAAAGGCGCTTCAATTATTCGCGTCCACGACGTGCGCCAAGCCGTTGAAGCCTGCCGCATAGTTTCCAAGTTAAACCCATAATAACAGCCATCAAGCCATGTTCGACATCGGGATAAAAGACATAATCGACATACTTATCGTCGCCACGATTCTCTTCTACGTCTACAAAATCATGAAAGAATCGGGCACGCTCAGCATCTTCCTCGGTGTACTTTCGTTCATCGTCGTTTGGTTTGTCGCATCCGTATTCCTCCAAATGGAGCTCACGGGGCGCATCCTCGACAAGTTTATGAATATCGGATTGCTGATTCTGGTCATCATCTTCCAAGACCAAATCAAGCGATTCCTGGTTGAGATAGGCTCGCACAAGCGATGGCACTTCCTCCACGCAATGTTCAAGCGCAAAAAGAGCGACAACCGCGAGGAGACCAAAGAATGGGTGTTGCCCTTGGTCTATTCGTGCATCAATATGTCGAAATCAAAAACCGGCGCACTCATTGTAATCCGCAACAACGTGCCGCTCGACAACTATGAAAACTCCGGCGACATCATCAACGCCAACATCAACAGCCGACTCATCGAAAACATATTTTTCAAAAACAGCCCGCTCCACGACGGCGCCATGATAATCGACCGCGAACGAATCTGCGCTGCCGGATGCATTCTGCCCGTGTCGCACGACGAAGACGTGCCGCGACAACTCGGACTACGCCACCGCTCGGCTCTGGGCATTTCTCAATTTTCCGACGCATTGGCTATCGTCGTTTCGGAAGAAACCGGCGCTATCTCGATTGCTTATAAAGGAAAACTCTCGCTACGACTCAACCCTACCGAACTCGAAGCGAAAGTAACTGAATTTGCCCGCCAACTCGAATAAGGGAAAAAACAAGAGCGGCGCAGTTCTCGTTGAGATTGTGCCGCTCATTCTTTGTACACCCATGGGGAGTCGAACCCCAATCGTCGGAACCGGAATCCGATATTCTATCCATTGAACTATGGGTGCGTTCCGATTTTCGTTCTGCAAAAATAGTAAAGAAATCTCACACTCGCAACCTTCGTCGGCAAAATTGCGACGAGGCTTAGAGCGCTTTTACCAGCGGAAATATACTGTAAACGAATAGACGGCTATGCAGAAAACGGTTGTAAGTCCTACAGCCGGGAGGACGTACGACTGTGTGAAAGAGGCACGGCTATAGCCGAGACGTCGGCGAGCGATGCGTTGCGCCAACCAATAGACGCCGATTGCAATGAGCGAGCCGATAATGGCACCGACGAGCAAGTCGCCCGTGTAGTGCACGCCGAGATAGAGGCGCGAATAGGCGTTGACAGTAGCCCAAAGGAAGATAAACACGGCGAGCGTTCGCTTCCTGATGATTAGCGACAGAATCGTGGCAAGTCCGAACGAATTGGCGGCGTGGCACGAAGGAAATCCGTAGATGCCGCCGCGATAGTTGCCCACGATGTGGACCATACCTGAAATCGGGTTGTCGAGGTTCGCCGGGCGCAGACGCTCCGCCATAGGACGCAACATGCGTGCGCATGTCATGTCGGCAAGGGCGATGGTCAAGATTATCGCCAGCGAATAGAACGTGGCGGTGCGCTTGTCGAGGTTCGTATAGAGGATGTAGACAATAGTCGCATACATAGGCGCCCAAATCATTTTCCCCGAAAAGATACTCATAAACGAGTCCCAAAACGGAGTATTGAGATTGTTGAGCGAGAGAAAAATCTCGGTATCTATGCTTCGTAAGAGTTCTATCATGTCAGCGTTTATCTAAGTCGTTGTAAAGGGTTTGGATGAAAGCCTTGGCACGTTCGGCATTGAAGGAAGTCGCACCTGTGTCGACGATGGCAGACTCTGCCTCGTAGTTGTATATGTAGGTATTTTCCTCAGAGATGATGCCGAAGATTCCCGGCTCGGAGATGTAGGCGAAATGCGGCGAATTCGGGTTAAGCACGTTTTTGCTGAACGCGAATTCGCTATGGCCGATGCCTAACTGACAGAGCAGGGTTGCAGCCAAGTCGATTTGCGAAGCGTAGGTATCATCGATGCCTGTACGCGCGAGCGCACCACCTGCGAAAATCAGCGGAATGGCGTGACGAGCGGCTTTGTCGGTCAGTTCGGGGTAGCAGCCGTAGTGGTCGGGGACAAAAACGAAGAGCGTGTTTGCCCAGTTGCCTTTTTGGCGAATGGTGCGCACAAGCCGCCCGACTGCAGCGTCGGCGTAGGCAAAGGCATTTGCACGCGGGTCGGCAAAGCGGTTGTAGGGCACGTTGAAAGGCTCGTGACTACTCGACGTTTGCACGATGCGCAGACGCGGCTTTGCGGGCTTCTCGGCAAGATAGTCGGCAAGAAAACGGTCGACGAGGTCGCCGTCGTTTGCGCCCCATTTGCTCATCTTCTGCGAAAGCGCGAAATCTTTGTCGCTGATGATTCGCTCAAAGCCGCACGACACCAAGTAGGCGTTCATGTTGGTAAAATCGGCGTCGCCGCCATAGTAGTATGCCGGGTCGTAGCCTGCCGCTTTCATACTTTTGGGTATCGACGGCAGCGTCTCGGCTTTTTCGACGTATTTCATTATGCTCGTCGTGGGCTGAGCGGGATAGCCGCTGATGATTGACGTCAAGCCGCGGTCGGTGCGGAACGAGTTGGCATAAAACCGCGTGAACGTCAAGCCTTGGCGGGCGATGCTGTCGAGGCTCATCGCAATCGGTTCGCCCCCTGTGACGGGCAGTATATGGTTCGAAAAACTTTCAAGAATCACAATGATAACGTCGGGACGAGTTGTGTTGAGAATCGTCGGAACGTCGGAATTGTCAGCCGTCGGAGCAATCTGCGCCATAACTTCCGCACGCCGTTGGTCGGTAAGGTAGCGAAATTGCGTACCGAAATCGGTTTGGTGCGAAGCGCTGTAGAGCAGGCTGAATGCGGGATTGATGGCGGCATGGTTGTAGCCTTGATTTTGGCTGAAATATGCCTTGCTGAGGTTCATCGTCGACACGGTAAATCCACCGCGGATGGGGATAAACAGAGCCGCTGTGGCAAGCAGCATAACAGCCGACGTAAGCCAACGGCGGCGCTCAGGGCGAGCAAATTCAGGCTTTACATAAAGAAAGTATAAGCCGACAAACACAGCGGCTGCCCAGAGTAGCACAACGGCAAAACCGCCGACAGCAGCCCATGCGGAGATGCTTGCCAGCGCGTCGGCAGGCGACGAGGTGAAGTAGAAAACCGGGGTCATGTCGAGACGGAATCCCCAATAGTCGTACAGCATAAGGTCGACGACAAATATCAGCGACACGATGAGGCTTGCCAAGATAAGATAGCCCGTTTCGACCCACTTGAGCCATTTTTTGCGTTGGTTGAGCGCCGATTCGACGACGAGCAACAGCCCGGGCAGAATGGTCAGATAGCCCGCCACTGCCAAGTCCATCGGCACGCCGTGAGCAAGGATGCTGAAGAAGTCAGCCACCCCGGCGAGGTTGATTGTACTGCTGTAGACGCCGACAAATACGGCTCGCTCGATGGCGAATACCACAAGTACAAACAGATAGGTGAAAATATATCGCTTAATTTGGTTCAGCATTTCGGTATCGAAACATAATCTGTGCAAATTTACGGATTTTATTTCCGAAACTTCACTTTTTAGCCAATATTTTTGACTTTTCGCCGAAAAAGTCCGAACTTCGCGGAAAATTTTGCAGATGATTACACCTGACCAGCTAAAAGAGACAGAAGAACGCAAGTTGGCGTTGAGGAGGTATCTTTGACATCGACAGCAAGCGTGTCGAAGTAGAAGAAGAGGAATTGCGCACCCATGTGCCCGACTTTTGGAGCGACCAAAAAGCCGCCGAAAAGCAAATGCGCAAAGTCAAAGAATTGCATTACTGGATTGACAGCTACGAAGAGATTTCGAAGATGGTCGACGAACTGGCTTTGGCGTTCGACTTTGTCAAAGAAGGACTTATCACCGAAGCGGAAGTCGACGAGATGTATGCAAAAGTGATTGAGACCTTCGAGAAAGTAGAGCTGCGCAACATGCTGCGCCGCGAAGAAGATAAGCTCGGAGCCGTGCTGAAAATCAACTCCGGCGCCGGCGGTACCGAAAGCCAAGACTGGGCGCAAATGCTGATGCGTATGTATCTACGCTGGTGCGAAAACCACAAATATAAGACAACGATAGTCCACTTGGTTGAAGGCGACGAAGCCGGCATAAAGTCGGTAACCATCCAAGTCGAAGGCGACATGGCATACGGCTATATGAAGAGCGAAAACGGCGTGCATCGACTGGTGCGCGTGTCGCCGTTCAACGCACAAGGCAAGCGAATGACGTCGTTTGCGTCGGTGTTTGTAACGCCGCTTGTCGACGACTCAATCGAGGTGCAAATCAATCCCGCCGACATTTCGTGGGACACATTCCGAAGCGGTGGCGCCGGAGGTCAGAACGTCAACAAAGTGGAAACCGGCGTGCGTCTGCGCTACAACTATAAAGACCCCGACACGGGCGAAGTCCGCGAAATTCTTATCGAAAACACCGAAACGCGCTCGCAACTCGACAACCGCGAAAATGCGATGCGCCTACTCCGTTCGCAACTCTACGACATGGAATTGCAACGCCGCATGGCAGAGCAAGCGAAAATCGAAGCCGGCAAGAAGAAAATTGAGTGGGGTTCGCAGATACGCAGTTACGTGTTCGACGACCGCCGTGTCAAAGACCATCGCACGGGCTACCAAACGAGCGACGTGCAAGGCGTGATGGACGGCGACCTTGACGGATTTATCAAAGCCTACCTTATGGAATTTGCCGCAGGCGAATAGCGGCGTCAGTCGATTTGTTCGAGGATTTTCTTGAGTTCTTCGTCGGTCTTTGTCAAGCGAGCCTTGCAAGCCTTGAGCAACTCGAGCGAACGCGACGTGTAGCGCGACAAGTTGTCGATGCTACAGCGGTCGGACTGCATTTCGGCTACGATGCGCTCAAGTTCGTCGACGGCTTCGCTGTAGGTCATCTTTGTTATATCTTTTTCCTCCATATTCTTATTCTTTAATATCATTAATAGTTGAGTATGCTTTTCCCGAGGCGAAATGCGTCACAATGGTGTCGCCGGGTTTTAGTTGTGAAGCATTGGTGACAAACTTTCCTTCGCGCATCACCAACGAGTATCCGCGGCGCAACACCTGCCGAGGCGAAAGCAGTTCGACTTGAGTTGTAAAGACCTCCAAACGATGGCGCTCACGGTTCATAGCCGCTTCGACCGCCTGGCGGGTCTTGACGAGATAGAGTTGCAAATCTTTTTCGGAGGTGTCGATGCGCGACTTTGCGCACAGCGGAATCGACCGAGCGTAGTTCGAGAGATTCGCCTTCGAAACTGCCATTATTTGCTTGACAGCAAGCGGAATAGTGTTAGCAATATAGTCCAACTGACGGCGCGAATCTACGAGCATCTGATTGGCAATGTCGGCAATCGTTTGCGAGATGGCGTCAAGCCGTGCAAGCGCTTGCTGCCCTTTATCGATGAGAAATTCCGCGGCAGCGGTGGGCGTTTTTACCCTCACCGAAGCCACCTCGTCGAGCACGGTATAGTCGCGGTCGTGCCCGATGCCGACAATCGTCGGCAAAGGAAAGCGAGCCAGCGCGGCAGCGAGTTCATAGTTGTCGAACACGTTAAGTTCCGCAGTAGCACCTCCGCCGCGAATCACAACAACGCAGTCGAACTCATGCTGATGCTCTTCGATGCGGCGCAGAGCCGCAAGCACAGACGGTACGGTGTTGACGCCCTGCATGTAGGCGGGAAAGAGTTTTGTGTAGAACGCCAGCCCGTAAGGATTGCGGTGCAGTTGGTCGATGAAGTCGCCGTAGCCGGCAGCCGAGTCAGCCGACACAACGGCAATGCGCTGCGGCGCGTCGCACCACGGCAAGCGTTTGTTGAGGTCGATGATGCCCTCGCGCTTGAGTCGGTTGATGATTTCCAGCCGCAGACGAGCCATATCGCCGAGCGTATAGGTCGGGTTGATATTGGTGATAATCAGCGACAAACCGTATTGCTCGTGGAAGTTTGCACTAACCTCGACCATCACCTTCATACCCGATTGCAAGGATTGTCCGGTGGCTTTCACAAAAGCGACGCGCAAGCGACTGTAGACGTTAGCCCAAATCACTGCGCGCACTTTTGCTTCGACGACGTTGGTCGTCGCATTTTTCTGAACGAGTTCGAGGTAGCAATGTCCGCCACGGACGGTCACGTCGACGGCTTCGGCAACAATCCAACAGCGCTGAAGTTGCGGGCTGCGCATCAGAGCGCCAATCCGACGGCTGAATTCCAGCAGCGTAATTGCGGTTTCTTCCATCGCTACAGTCTCGTTATTTTGTATGTTAGCCAACTTGACAGCCGGGCACAACTGGACCTTGCGGACCGATTACAACAAGGCTGCCGTCGGCGTTTTCTGCCGAAAGAATCATGCCTTGCGACTCGATGCCCTTGAGTTTTCGCGGCTCGAAATTGGCAACAAAGCACACTTGCTTGCCTACCAAATCTTCCGGGTTGTAGAATTTCGCAATGCCCGACACGATAGTTCTGCCACCCATTCCGTCATCGATGCGGAACTTGAGCAATTTGTCGGCTTTCTTGACCTTCTCACATTCCAAAACCGTACCTACACGAATATCCATCTTCATAAATTCGTCGAACGCCACGGGGGCTGCAACGGGCTTGGGCTCGAAGTTGGCAAGCGCATTGGCACGCTTCATGTCGACAAGTTTCTTGACCTGAGCCTCAACAACCTCGTCGCCGATTTTCTCAAACAAGAGTTCGGGCTGACCGATTGTTGCGCCTGCCGAGAGGATGTCGACGCTGCCGAGGGCATTCCACGAAAATTCGTGCATACCGAGAATCGTGCGCAACTTTTTCGACATAAACGGCAAGAACGGCTCGAAAGCGATGGCAAGGTTCGCCGTAATCTGCAAAGCCAAGTTCATAATCGTAGCCACGCGACCCATGTCGGTTTTGGCGAGTTTCCACGGCTCGGTGTCGGCAAGATATTTGTTGCCGATGCGAGCGAGGTTCATAGCCTCTTTCTGCGCATCGCGGAAACGGTATGTGTCGAGATATTTTTCGAGCGTAGCCTTCACGTCGGCAAACTCGTTAAGCGTAGCGCGGTCGTAGTCGGTAAGTTCGCCACGTGCAGGCACTTTGCCTTCGAAATACTTATGAGTAAGCACCAGCGAGCGGTTGACGAAGTTGCCGAGGATAGCCACAAGTTCGTTGTTGTTACGCGCTTGGAAGTCTTTCCAGGTGAAGTCGTTGTCGCGCGTTTCGGGTGCATTTGCCGTCAACACATAGCGCAACACGTCTTGCTTGCCGGGCAAATCTTCGAGATATTCGTTGAGCCACACAGCCCAGTTTCGCGAAGTCGAAATCTTGTCGCCTTCGAGGTTAAGAAACTCGTTGGCAGGCACGTTGTCGGGCAACTGATACGACCCTTCAGCCATAAGCATTGCCGGGAAAATTATGCAGTGGAACACGATATTGTCTTTACCGATAAAATGCACGATGCGCGAATCTTCAGCCTTCCAATATTTTTCCCAAGTGTCGGGAAGCAACTCCTTAGTGTTTGAAATATAGCCGATAGGCGCGTCGAACCACACGTAGAGCACCTTACCTTCGGCACCTTCGACCGGCACGGGCACACCCCAATCGAGGTCGCGACTCACGGCACGCGGCTGCAAGCCGAGGTCGAGCCACGACTTACACTGACCGTAGACGTTCGGACGCCACTCTTTATGCTCTTCCAAAATCCATTGACGCAAGCGCGGTTCCCACTTGTCGAGCGGCAAATACCAGTGCTTCGTCTCGCGAAGAACGGGCACGTTGCCGGTGATAGCCGACTTCGGGTCGATTAGGTCGGTAGCGTTGAGCGACGTACCGCAGGCTTCGCATTGGTCGCCGTAGGCACGCGTGTTGCCGCAGTGAGGGCACGTTCCGACGATGTAGCGATCGGCAAGAAACTGATGCGCCTCTTCGTCGTAGTATTGCATAGACGTCTTTTCGACGAATTCGCCTTTGTCGTAGAGTTTGCGGAAAAAATCGCTTGCCGTACGGGCGTGAATTTCCGACGTCGTACGCGAATAAACGTCGAACGAGATGCCGAGACCTTCGAAAGATTCTTTGATAATTTTGTGGTAGCGGTCAACGATGTCTTGCGGCGTTACGCCCTCCTTTTTAGCCTTGATAGTGATAGGCACACCGTGCTCGTCAGAACCGCCCACGAAGACAACGTCTTCGCCTTTGAGGCGGAGGTAGCGTACGTAGATATCTGCCGGCACATAGACTCCGGCAAGGTGACCGATGTGCACCGGACCGTTGGCATACGGCAGCGCGGCTGTCACCATTGTGCGTCGAAATTTCTTTTCCATATATTGCGTCTGTTTTTATTTTCCAAGTTTAATATGCAAAATTAGTGAAAACTAAGCGCAATAGCAAATAATTTTTGGGGTTATGCGGCAACTTCGTTGCGGTTATTCGGCAACAGGGTTGCGGTTAGACGGCGCCTACGGCGCGGTTATACGGCAACTTCGTTGCGGTTAAATAGCTTCGCTGATACGGCTATACGGCAGCGTTACTGCGGTTAGAAGGCTACTGGGTTGCGGTTAGACGGCGCCTACGGCGCGGTTAAATGGCAATCGGGTTGCTGTAGAATCGGTGTAAAAAGCAAATAAATCAAAATAATTGATTAACTTTGCCTTATGGATAAAATTTATTTCTCTTTTGAAAAACTTAATGTTTGGCAAGAGTCTCGGAATCTTGTTAAAGAAATTTACATAGCTATACGAGAATTTCCCTCTGAGGAAAAGTATTCACTTTGCGACCAAATTCGCCGAGCAGTTGTTTCTGTGCCGTCTAATATTGCGGAAGGAGCAGGTAGAATGTCTAAAAAAGAAAAGTCTCATTTCATTGAAATTGCGTATGGATCTTTAATGGAACTTTATTGTCAAATTCAAATTGCGCATGATTTGGATTATATTTCTGAAAGCCAACTTTCTTCTATCAAGAATCGCATTTTGCGCATTTCTAAAATGCTGAATGCTTTACAAAAAAGTTTCAAATAAACCTGTCGAATACGCAACGTAGTTGCCGAATAACCGCATCTTTGGCGTCGAATAACCGCTGCGAAGCAGCCGATTAACCGCAACGTAGTTGCCGAATAACCGCTGCGTCAGCAGCTTAAAAACTTGCACTTTCGGAGATAATATCGTAAATTTGTCGCAATAAATAGAAGAAACGGCCGATTATTCGGTCAAATTTAATGATTATAGACTATGGATAAAAAGATTTTAATGTTTGCTGTAGCACTTTTGCTAATTTTATCGGGTTGTAGTTCTGTTCCCGTAACCGGAAGAAAACAACTTTTATTGGTTTCTGACCAAGAAGTACTTTCTTCGAGTTTGACACAATACAACGATTATATGAAAACGGCAACAAAGTCGACCAACAAGACACAATCGGCAATGGTTACACGCGTCGGGCAGAAGATTGCCGCCGCAACGGAGAACTATCTGCGCCAAAACGGCATGTCGAGCGAGTTGAGCAACTTCTCGTGGGAGTTTAGTTTGGTGAAAGACAGCCAAGTCAACGCGTTCTGCATGCCCGGTGGCAAAATCGTTGTCTACGAAGGACTTATGGGCATCGTCGGGAGCGACGACGAATTGGCGGTCGTTGTCGGTCACGAGGTGGCACACGCCGTGGCAAAACACGCCAACGAGCGAATGAGTCAACAAGTGATGGCACAATACGGCGCGCAGATTCTCAGCGCAACGATAGCCAACAAGAGTGCGATGGTGCAAACGCTGGCAAACGGCGTATTCGGTCTCGGCGCTCAATACGGCGTAATGTTGCCTTTCTCGCGCAAGCACGAAATCGAAGCCGATTATATGGGCACAATCTTTATGGCGATGGCGGGCTATAATCCCGACGTTGCCGTTTCGTTCTGGCAAAAAATGTCGTCGTCATCGTCGGCTAAAGTGCCACAATTTATGAGCACTCACCCCAGCGACGCTCAACGCATTGCGGAGTTGCAGAAGAAGCTGCCTACAATCAAACAAAACTATTATAAAAAATGAAGCGTATCTCATTAATTATCAATGTTGTACTCGCCGTTGCAGTTTGCGCGCTCGCCTATGTGGCGTTCTGCGGCAACGACAAAAGTCAGAACGACGCCGTATCTACAATCTTAACACGTACAAGCATCCGCGCCTACACGTCGCAACCCGTTGAGCCGGAGAAAGTTGAAACCCTTTTGCGCGCTGCCATGTCGGCTCCGACGGCAATGAACAAGCAGCCGTGGGATTTTGTGGTGGTCAACGATGCAAAAGTGCTCGCCACCCTTTGCGATAGCCTGCCCTACGCCAAGATGCTCAAGCAAGCGCAGTTGGCTATCGTGGTTTGCGGAAACAAGCACAAAACTATCGAAGGCGATGGTGAAGCTTTTTGGATTCAAGACGCTTCGGCGGCTACCGAAAACCTTCTGTTGGCAGCCCACGCATTAGGTCTGGGCGCCGTTTGGACGGGCGTCTACCCCACCGAACGAGTTGCTCCGGTGAGCGCTGTGCTCGGTCTGCCCGACTACGTCGTGCCTCTTAATGTAGTGCCTATCGGCTATCCCGCCGAGTCGCCCGAACCTAAGGATAAGTGGAAACCCGAAAACATTCACTACAACGCTTGGTAAAACAATGGCAGACAACTATTTGGAGAAGAAATTCGAAGAATATAACGCAAACCGAGGTAAACGACCTCAACCTAAACGCACCACGGCAATGCCAAAGGCGGGAACCATCCAAATGAAGTTCCCGCCACGCCGTGTGTTCGTCACCGGCGGCGCACAAGGCATCGGACGCGCTATCGTTGCACGATTCTGCTCAGCAGGCTGCCGCGTAGCCTTCTGCGACATCGACAGCCGTACCGGACAAGCAACCGCCGAAGCCACCGGCTCGCGATTCTATCCCGTCGACGTCACCGACGCAGCGGCGCTGCAACACGCCGTAGAAAACGTGATTGCCCTCTGGGGCGACATCGACATTATTGTCAACAACGTCGGAATCTGCAAATTCGAGCCGCTCGAAACGCTTTCGCTCGACGACTTCGACAAAACCGTAGCCACTAACCTGCGGCCGGTGATAATCACGGCGCAAGCCATGGCACGACATCGCAGCAGCCTTGCCGAGCCCTCGACCTACGGCAGAATTATCAACATCTCGTCGACGCGACACCTGATGAGCGAGCCCGACAGCGAAGCCTACGCAGCCACTAAAGGCGGCGTCGCGGCACTAACGCACGCGCTGGCGGCTTCGTTGGCGAAATATCACATAACGGTCAACTCCATTTCGCCCGGGTGGATTGAGACAGGCAACTACGACTCGCTGCGAGCCGTCGACCACGAACAACACATGTCGCGCCGCGTCGGACGTCCAGACGACATCGCATCGGCTTGCCTCTACCTGTCGATGCCCGAGAGCGACTTCATTACAGCCACCGACATAGTAGTCGACGGCGGAATGACCCACAAAATGATTTACGAAGAATAAAAAATCGGCAAACGCCTCGCGCCCGCCGATAAACGATAAACCCTCTCCCCTCTTAACGATACTCCCGAAGTTGTTGCTGGAGTTTCTGCTTGGCGAAGAAGATGCGGCTTTTGACCGTACCTAAGGGTAAATCCATCATCTCGGCGATTTCCTGGTACTTATAGCCTGCCACGTGTAGCGAAAACGGTCGGCGGTATTCCTCCGGCAACTCGTTGACGGCTTGCGTAACTTCCGACAAAGCATAAGAATTTTCGGGCGTTTCGGAAGCCTCAATCTGCGGCAAGTTCATTTGATAGAGGTCGTCGCTTTTGTCGACCACCGTCTGCGAGCGAACCACCCGCCGATAGTTGTTGATAAAGATATTGCGCATAATGGTAAAGACCCAACTGCGGAAGTTGGAATCGTCGACATACTTCTGCTCGTTGACAAGTGCTTTGCACGTAGTGTCTTGCAGCAAATCGTGGGCGTCGTCATAGTTCGACGTCAACTTCAGGGCAAACGAGAGCAGATTGTCTTGCAGGTCCATCAACCTTTTATGAAATTCGGGTTTTGCCATAAGCCAATAATATACGTTGCAAATATAATCACATTTATTTTACACTGCAAAGCATAAAAATAATAATTGTGTAAATTTAATGTTCTTAAATACTTACAATTATAATTCTGCATAAATATACACAAAAAAAGCGTGCCACAATGACGTGACACGCTTAATTTATGAAAAATCGAGATGCCGACTATGCTTCGTCGTTTTCAGGACGGAGACGGCGAACGACTTGAGCAGTCATCCACATTTCGCTGTCGTGAAGCGCCTTAAGTTCGGCATTAAGTTTTTCGCGATAGTCAGGTTGCGAGTTCGAATCGATAGAGCGTTGAGCCTCGATGCCGTCGCAAACCGACTTATAGAGCTTTTCGAACACCGGCTTGGTAGCGTCGTGGAACGGACCCATCCAGTCGAGTGCGCCGCGTTGAGCGGTAGTCGAGCAGTTTGCATACATCCAGTCCATACCTTTTGCTGCGAAGAGCGGCATGAGCGATTGCGTAAGTTCTTCGACAGTTTCGTTGAATGCTTCCGAGGGAGTGTGACCGTGTTCGCGGAGAGTCTCATATTGAGCGAGCAAAAGACCTTGGATAGCGCCCATGAGCGTACCGCGTTCGCCGGTAAGGTCGCTGGTTGCTTCGCGTTTGAATGTTGTTTCGAAGAGGTAGCCCGAGCCTACGCCGATACCCAAAGCGAGGACGCGGTCGCGAGCCTTGCCTGAAGCGTCTTGATAGATGGCAAACGAAGAGTTAAGACCACGGCCTTCGAGGAACATCGTGCGCAACGACGTACCCGAGCCCTTAGGTGCTACCATGATAACGTCGACGTCAGCGGGAGGCACAACGCCTGTGCGGTCGCTCCAGTTGATTGCGAAACCGTGCGAGAAGTATAATGCTTTGCCCGGTGTGAGATATTGTTTGATTGTAGGCCATACGGCGATTTGTGCTGCGTCGGAGAGAAGCAAGCAGATGATAGTACCGCGTTGGCAAGCCTCTTCGATGCTGAAGAGCGTTTCGCCGGGCTTCCAGCCGTCGGCAATAGCCTTTTCGAAGGTTTTGCCGGCACGTTGTCCGACGATTACGTTGAAACCGTTGTCACGAAGGTTCATCGATTGACCGGGACCTTGCACACCGTAACCGATTACGGCGATTGTCTCGTCTTTCAAGATTTCACGTGCTTTTTCCAAAGGAAATTCTTCGCGGGTCATGACGTTTTCGTCAACGCCGCCAAAATTCATTATTGCCATTTTCGTTTAAAATTTTATGGTTAAAAAATTGTTTGTTTATCGTTGTGAAAATTTAATTTTTGCTTTACAAATCGGCTCTCCGTCGACCACAATCTCGGCAGGACAGCAAAGCGGGTCGGCGTCGTCGACGGCAACCGTTGCCTTCTGCCCGTAGTAGGCTTCTTTGACAAAGGCGATGTCGAAGCGACTGATGCGGTGACGCTCGTACCAGTCAATCGGCCAAGCGTTAAGCAGAGCGCAGATGTAGCGCACGGTGTTGACATGGCGATTGAAGTCGATGTCGGTGTAGAGAAAGGTGTAGTCCATCTGTCGACGGCTCTCCACCATGCGCACGCGTTCGGGCGACGCTATGGGGCATCTGCGGTCGGCAATGTTGCTCTTGATGAAGCCCAAAGCGGCGATGTCGCAACTCTGACGGGTCGTTGAGTCGATAACCGACCAAATGGTGCGCGCATAGCCGAGCGTTGTGCCTTCGTCGTCGACAATCTCGAAGTTGCGCTCCGAGAAATGGCGATTGTACGATTCAATCCACGTTCTGATGGTGTAGTTTTCGCCAACGCGAGGGAAGGCTGTCATTTCAACAGCCAAACGCGACAGCACCCAGGCTTGATTGTCGCGGCTCAGACGTCGATAGCCAACGCCCCAACTGTCGGCGTGTAGCGTAGCCACCTCGATAAGGCGGTTGGCAAGCAGCGCAAACGGCATCTCCTGCTCTGCGTTACATTCGCCGGGCGTGAGGTAGTAGGTGCGACTGAACAGGCTGTTGTCTACTGATTGTTGCATTGTTGTTCGATTCGTTCGAGACGTTTCTCTTGATTTTCGAGATACATATTGAGCAATTCTTCGTCGGTCTTGGTTACGGCGACGCGGCCGGAGCGCACGAATTGCAAGATGCCGTATTTCTTCAAGTCGTTGAACAGAGCACTGGTTTCGTCACTGTGTCCGGTCATTTCGATGACGGTGAACTTGCGGTCCATCTCAAGAATCCGGGCATTGTAGCGGCGAATGATTTTCTCGAGTTCTTTCTCGTCGAGGAGTTGTTCGGTAGGCACCTTGTAGAGCGCAATTTCTTGGTAGACGAGTTCGTCGTCGGTGTAGAAGAAAGAGCGCAGCACCTCAATGCGCTTCTCGATTTGCTTGGTCACCTTTGCAATCGTCGGGCGATCGCTCCACACGGTGATGGTAAACTTGTGGATGCCGGGGATTGACGAAGGCGACACCGAAAGGCTCTCGATGTTGAGACAACGCCGAGTGAAGATAATGGAAATCTGATTCAACAGACCCACACGGTTTTCGGTAAATACCGTGACTGTATATAACTTATTCATCTGAGCGGATTAATTGTAGCGTTCGTTCGAGTTTAACAGAATGTTGTCGATGCTTGCTCCGGCGGGAATCATAGGGAACACCATATTGTTCGGCTTGATTTGCACGTTCAAGAGATATGCCGTCGGGCTTTCGAGCATACGGCGAATGGCGTCGTCGAGCCCGGCGCGGTCGGTAACGTCTTCGGCGGGTATGCCGTATGCCTTGCAGAGCGTCACATAGTCGGGGTTGACCATCGGCGTCTGGCTGTAGTGCTCGTTGTAGAAGAGTTCCTGCCATTGGCGAACCATACCCAAGAAGTTGTTGTTGAGCAAGATAATCTTTACTGGCACCTTATATTCGAGAATCGTGCCGAGTTCTTGCACGGTCATCTGCAAACCTCCGTCGCCGACGAACAAGCACACTTGACGGTCGGGCGCACCGATTTTGGCGCCTATAGCCGCAGGAAGTCCGAAGCCCATTGTGCCCAAGCCGCCCGAAGTGACGATGCTGCGCGATTCGGAGAACTTAAAGTAGCGCGACGAGAGCATTTGGTTTTGGCCTACGTCGGTGACGAGCACAGCCTTGTTGCCGGAAGCCTCCGACACGCGGCGTGCCACCTCGCCCATGTTCAGCATACCTTCGGTGGGGAACACTTCGTCGCGTATCACCTTCTCATATTCTACGGCGTCGGGGCGCTCAAACGTGGCAAGCCATTCGTCGTGGCGTGCCTCGCCGACAAGCCCTACCAACTGACCGAGCACTTTCTTTGCGTCGCCGAGTATCGAAACGTGCGAATGGATGTTTTTGTTAAATTCCGACGGGTCGATGTCGATGTGCACGATTTTCGCCTGACGGGCATAGGTTTCGCAGTCGCCGGTGACGCGGTCGTCGAAACGCATACCGACGGCGATAAGCACGTCGCAAGCATTCGTGGCGACATTGGCGCCGATGTTGCCGTGCATACCTGCCATACCTTTATATAAGCGATGGTCGGAAGGGATGGTCGACAGTCCCAACAGGGTGTTGATAACCGGGATGTCAGCCTTTTCAGCCAAAGCGAGCAGTTCGTTTTCGGCTTGCGAAATCATCACGCCGCGGCCGGCAATAATCAGCGGACGAGCGGCGCCGTTGATTAAGTCGGCAGCCTCCGAAACGGCAAGGCTACTGATTTCGGGGTCGGGATCGTAACTGCGTATGTAGTTGCACTTCTCGTAAGCCCAATCGAGTTTGCCGTTTTGAGCGTCTTTGGTCACGTCGAGCACAACCGGTCCGGGACGTCCGCTCGAGGCGATGTAGAACGCACGCGACACAGCCCAAGGAATGTCTTCGGCGCGGCGCACCTGGTAGTTCCACTTCGTTACCGGCTGGGTAATGCCGATGACGTCGGTTTCCTGGAAAGCATCAGTGCCCAAGCCGCGGCTGTCGGTCTGTCCGGAGATGACCACCATCGGCGTGCTGTCCATCAACGCATCGGTGATGCCGGTAATTGTGTTGGTGGCACCCGGTCCGGAAGTCACCAAGGCAACGCCGACACGTCCGGTCACGCGGGCATAGCCCTGTGCGGCATGCGTGGCTGCCTGTTCGTGACGCACCAGGATGTGGCGCAACTTATCAGTGTAGCCGTAGAGCACATCGTAGACAGGGATTATCGCTCCGCCCGGATATCCGAACACGGTGTCGACACCTTCTGCCAATAAAGATTTTATCAAGGCTTCTGCGCCTGTTATTTTTTCGTCTATCATAGTTTGCTGAGATTAATCGATTATTCTAACGCCACCCTTGTCAGCCGACGACACCATAGCGGCATAAGCGCGCAGGGCTTTCGACACCTCGCGATTGCGCTTTGTCGGAGCAAATGCATCGCGTCCGCGGGCGAGTTCGGCGCTGCGTCGCTCGGCGAGTTCGTCGTCGCTGAGGCGCACCTCTATGCTTCGGTTGGGTATGTCGATGACGATGATATCGCCGTTGCGAATCAGTCCGACATTGCCGCCGGCAGCCGCTTCGGGTGAGATATGTCCGATGGACAAGCCCGACGTACCGCCCGAGAATCGTCCGTCGGTGATGAGCGCGCACTCTTTGCCGAGGTGACGCGACTTGATGTACGATGTCGGGTAGAGCATTTCTTGCATGCCCGGACCGCCTTTGGGACCTTCGTGGGTGATTACCACAACGTCGCCCGACACAACCTCGCCGCCGAGGATGCCTTGCACGGCGTCGTCTTGCGACTCGTAGACTTTTGCCGGTCCTTCGAAGTGGAAAATGCTTTCGTCGACGCCTGCCGTCTTGACCACGCATCCGTCGAGAGCGATGTTGCCGTAGAGCACTGCCAGACCGCCGTCTTTTACGTAGGCATGCTCGAAGTCGCGGATACATCCGCCGGCGCGGTCGCTGTCGAGGCTGTCGTAATAGTTTGCCTGGCTGCCGAGCACGATGCTGCGCACGTTGCCCGGAGCGCTCTTCCACAGATGTTCGGCATCGGCGCCGAATTCGCTTCCGCCGATGGCATAAAGGTCGATGGCTTCGCCGAGGGTCAGTCCGTCGACGCGGCGACATGCGGTGTCGACAAGTCCGTTTTTTGCCAATTCCGACATAATCGACATAATGCCGCCGGCACGGTTGACGTCTTGCACGTGATATTTCGAGTTGGGCGACACTTTACAGAGGACGGGAGTGCGACGCGACAATGCATCGATGTCGCTCATCGTGAAGTCGACGCCGGCTTCGTTGGCGATGGCAAGCAGGTGGAGCACGGTGTTTGTGCTACCGCCCATAGCGATGTCGAGCGCCATGGCGTTGAGCATCGCCGCGCGAGTTGCTATGCTGCGCGGAAGAACCGACTCATCGTCGTCGCGGTAGTATGCGTAGCAGTTTTCTACAATTTTTTGCGCGGCACGGCGGAAGAGTTCGCGGCGGTTTTCGTGAGTAGCCACGATAGTACCGTTGCCGGGCAGAGCGAGTCCGATGGCTTCGTTGAGGCAGTTCATCGAGTTGGCGGTAAACATACCCGAGCAGCATCCGCATCCCGGGCAACCGAGTTGCTCGATTTTTGTCACGGTTTCGTCGTCGACGGAAGTGTCGGCAGAGTCGATCATCACGTCGATAAGGTCGAGCGGACGACTACCCAGGTGACCGGCTTCCATCGGTCCGCCGGAGACGAAGATTGTAGGAATGTTCAAGCGCATCGACGCCATAAGCATTCCCGGCGTAATCTTGTCGCAATTGCTGATGCAGACCAGCGCGTCAGCCTTGTGGGCGTTGACCATATATTCGACGCTGTCGGCAATCAAGTCGCGCGAAGGCAACGAATAGAGCATGCCGTCGTGGCCCATAGCGATACCGTCGTCGATGGCTATTGTGTTAAACTCGGCAGCAAAACAGCCGAGTCGTTCTATTTCTTGTTTGACAAATTGTCCAATCTCATGCAGATGCGTATGCCCCGGCACAAACTGTGTAAACGAATTGGCAATGGCTATCACCGGCTTGCCCAACTGTTCTTCCTTCATGCCACAGGCTCTCCATAGGGCACGAGCGCCTGCCATTCGTCTTCCTTGTGTGCTCTGCGCACTTCGTAATGGTTTACTCATTTTCTATTATCATAAAAAAACCTTTCCGTATTAGTTTGAGGAAAGGTCGTCGGTTTCTAATTTCTGCAAAGCGTTATGGCACAAACTACCGTTCCTCATCTGCTCGCGTTTCCACGACAACTGAAGATAGCACAATACCAATGACGTGTAGATTCACCATAATACTCGCTTCTTGTTTTCGATTGCAAATTTATCTATTTATATTGTCAAATGCAAATATTTTACGCAAAAAATCGACTAAAAACGTCAAAGTGTAACAAATTTCCATAACACATTGCACAATTTCGTCGGGAAAGTGCACCATTAGCGACAAATCAGCAAAAAAAACGATAGCCCTCCGGAAGTCCGAAAGGCTACACGCTATTGATAGGAAAAATATATTCGTTCAGTTATTATTTCAAAGCGTCCTTCACTGCGTCGTTAGGAACCATTTCTTCTTTGAACACGTATGCGCCGGTCTTCTCAGAGCGTACAGCTTTGATAACTTTGCTATAAGTACGACCTTCACCGGTCTGAAGTGTTGCGACGGTTTTCTTTGCCATATCCTATGATTATTTTATTTCTTTGTGAATAGTTACACGTTTGAGGATGGGGTTGTATTTCTTCAACTCCAAGCGCTCTGTAGTATTCTTGCGGTTCTTTGTTGTGATGTAGCGCGAAGTTCCGGGCATACCGCTATCCTTCATCTCTGTGCATTCGAGGATTACCTGAACTCTATTGCCTTTTGCTTTCTTTGCCATCGTTATTCTGCTGTTTTAATGCTTGTTAAGTAACCTTTCTCAGCTGCTTGACGTATTGCTGCGTCAAGACCCAACTTGTTGATTGTGCGGAGTCCTGCTGCTGATACTGTAAGACTAATCCAAATCTGTTGCTCTACCCAGAAGAATCTTCTGTTGAACAGATTGGCTTTGAATTTGCGTTTCGTTCTTCTCTTTGAGTGAGAAACGTTATTACCTACGGCCGCTTTTCTGCCTGTAATCTGACAAACTTTTGACATGGCTATATTCGTTTTTTTATTATTTCTATTAATGTCCTCAAAACAGAGTGCAAAGTAAGCAATTTTTTGCAAACTATCCAAATATTTGAATCACTTTCTGCTAAAAAATTTTGATAATTATTTATTTTTAACCTGCATTATTCATACTGTTACGTCACGAAAGGGCTAAATGGCGACGCATCAGCGTGAGCACAGCGATGACGATGCAGAATGTAGTAAATCCTACCTTCAAAGAGGAAGAGCGAGCATTGCGCTAAGGCGTTGTCAGTTAGCCCTTGCCGTAGGAAGAGTATGAATAATGCAGGTTTATCATTTTGATAAGTTGGATAAGTGCAATTGTCGTCGCGTGGTTGATTACTCGGCTGCGATTGCCGGCAAAGTGATAGACTTTTGCCTCGACCGCGTCGCCGACGCGAGTGGCTATCCAAACGGTGCCTACGGGCTTCTCCGCACTGCCTCCCGACGGACCCGCGATGCCGGATGTCGCTATGGCACAATCCGTACCAAGGAGTCGACATGCGCCATCGACCATTCCGCGAACCACTTCTTCGCTAACCGCGCCTACCCTCGCCAACGTATCGGCATCGACGCCCAGCACGCCTGTCTTGACCCCGTTGGCATACGACACCACGCTGCCCAGATAGTAGTCGCTGCTACCCGCCACGGCGGTAATTTCGTGCGCAACGTTGCCGCCCGTACAACTTTCGGCGGTCGACACGGTAAGTCCGCGGCTGCGCAACATATCGCCAAGGATTTCGCCGGGCATCTTATCTTCGTCGCAAACGATGCTCTCGCCGACGATTTCGTGCAACTTCCGTCCCTGTTCATCGAGCAGCGCCACCACCCTATCGTGGTCGTCGCCCGTGCCCGTAAGTCGCAGACGTATCATCCCCGGCTTGGGCAGGTAGGCAAGATGCACCTCGGCGGGCAGACTGCTCTCGAAGTCGGCGAGTTTGCCGGCAAGAACAGACTCGCTGTGGTCTATGACAACGAACGTGCGATGCTCAACGGCAAAACTCACGTCGAACCGCTCGCGCAACTGCGGAAAAACTTCCGTGCGAAACATTTCTTCGGTTTCAAAAGGCACGCCGGGCATCGACACAAGCACCTTGCCCTGACGCTCGAACCACATCAGCGGCGCCGTCCCAACGCGATTCTGAATGACGCGACACGACGATGGCACGTAGGCTTGCGCCGCCGTTAGCGGATTTATCTTCAGCCCGCGTTTTGCCACGACCTCGAGCACATTTGCCTCGACCGACTTGTCGTAGACGAGCGTGCCGCCGAAATAGTCGCACAGCGTAGGCTTGGTGATGTCGTCTTTCGTTGGTCCGAGTCCGCCGGTGGTAAGCACGACGTCGGTTTCCGACATTGCGGCATCGATGGCACGACGAATCTCATCACCGTCGTCGGCAACAACGCGCACACTGCGCACGCGCCAGCCGTAGGGATTTATCATTTGGGCTATCATGCCCGAATTGGTGTCGACAACCTGCCCGATGAGCAGCTCGTCGCCGATTGCTATGATTGATACATCCATAATAACGTTACTTAATACACAAAACAATGATGGCAAACTATCACCACCACCGTTTCACAGTGCAAAGTTCGCAATAATTTTTATTGTATCAAAAAAAATTTTCCGGCGAGAATTTCGTTTGGTATAATTAACAAAATCCCAAATTTTCAGTTTTTGTTTGGTATGATTAACAAAATCGACGGATTTTCAGTTTTTATTTGGTATGATTAACAAAAAATCACTATCTTTGCTGCATGAAGATAATTGCACGACATAATTACATCGACCACATCCTCAAGTTTATCGGCAAGGGGATGATTATCGCGCTCACAGGGCAACGCCGTGTGGGCAAAAGTTATATCATCCGTCAACTCGTAGACGAAATCGAGGCACACCATCCCGACGCAAACATCATATACATCAACAAAGAAAAGACAAAATTTGCCGACATAAGAAATGCCGAAGACCTTTCTACCTACATTAATAACAAACTGATAGACGGCGGCGAAAACTATCTGCTGATTGACGAAGTGCAAGACATCGACGGTTTCGAGGTCGTGCTACGAAGTCTTAATGCCGACGAAGAATGCAATATCGTCGTTACCGGAAGCAATGCCAAGATGCTTTCTTCCGAGCTGTCTACCTATTTGGGCGGAAGATACATAGAGATTCACATTCAAAGTTTGTCGTATCGCGAGTTCCTCACGTTCCACAATCTTGACGATTCCGACGAGAGCCTTCTAAAATATCTCGAGTACGGAGGACTTCCTCATCTGTACCGACTCGGACTCGATAACGACGATATGGTATGGGAGTACATTCAAAACATATATAACACAATAGTACTCAAAGATGTGATAAAACGAGAGGGTTTGCGCAACGTCACACTTTTTGAAAACCTTATGTCGTACGTCAGCGACAATATCGGGCAACTCGTATCGGCGACTTCCTTGTCGAAATATCTCAAGTCGCAGCGCGTCGAACTCACTCCTCTTTCAGCCATCAACTACCTCAAGTCGGCTTCTAATGCTTATATCATCAACAAAGTGCAGAGATATGACATCCATGGCAAGAAGTTGCTGGAAACAATTGACAAGTATTATTTTGAAGACCTGGGATTGCGCAACCTGCTGGCAGGAAAGAATCGCAGTGCAGACATTGAGAAAGTTATAGAAAATTCGGTCTATCTACACCTGAAAAATTTAGGATACAAGATTTATGTCGGCACTCTTCCATGTGGCGAAATAGATTTTGTTGCCCAAAAGAACAGCTCCACAATCTATCTGCAAGTGGCTTATCTTATTTCCGACAAAAGTACGATTGACAGAGAATTTGGCAATCTGCTCCAAATTGAAGACAATTACCCGAAATATGTAGTATCGCTGAATCCGATGTTAAAGCCGCAAGACTATAAAGGAATAAACCACCTGACTTTACGCCAATTCCTGACAAGCGACGAATTATAGCCCTCGCCGATAAGGCGAGAGCAGTAGCATCATCGCGCCGCCTCTTACCTCTTACACTTCCACGCGTGCGAAGGGTGCGATGTCGAGGTCGCAGAATTGACCGTCGTTATACTTAAACCATCCGGCGATGGCTACCATTGCTGCATTGTCGGTCGTAAACACGCGCTTGGGGATGAACGCACGAAGTCCGCGCTGCGCACAGAAGTCAGCCACGGCGGTACGCACTCCGCTGTTTGCCGATACACCGCCGCCAATGGCGAGTTGTCGGATTTCGGGATGTGCGTCAACGGCTTTCGCCAGCTTGTCGAGAAGGATGTCGATGATGGTTTTCTGCAACGAAGCGGCAAGGTCGGCTTTATTTTTTTCGATGAAATCCGGGTCAACGGCAATGGCGTCGCGAAGGGTGTAGAGAAACGACGTTTTCAGCCCGCTGAAGCTGTAGTCGAGCCCCGGGATATGCGGTTTGCTAAAGCGGAAACGCAACGGGTCGCCTTCGGCAGCAAGTCGGTCGATGTGCGGTCCGCCGGGATAAGGCAAGCCCATCACCTTGGCGCACTTGTCGAAAGCCTCGCCGGCAGCATCGTCGATGGTTTGCCCGAGGATGCGCATACGGTTGTAGTCGTCGACGATGATTATCTGCGAATTGCCGCCCGAGACGAGCAGGCACATATAGGGAAATTCCGGCACTTCGGTCGACTCGTCTTCTTTGATGAAATGCGCCAGCACGTGGCCGTGGAGATGGTTGACGCAGACCAACGGAATGCCCAACGCGGTGGCAAAGCCTTTGGCAAACTGTGTGCCGACGAGCAACGAGCCGATAAGCCCCGGTCCGGCGGTGAAAGCGATTGCGTTGATGTCGGTTTTGCTGATTCCGGCGCGGTTGATGGCTTCCGAGACAACCGGAACAATGTTTTGCTGATGTGCACGCGATGCCAGCTCGGGCACCACGCCGCCATACGCCTCATGGACGCTTTGGCTTGCTATGACGTTCGACAGAAGCACACCGTCGCGAATGACGGCAGCCGAGGTGTCGTCGCACGACGACTCTATACCTAAAATAATACTCATTTCTTGACCTTTTTGCGGCTGCAAAGTTACTACAAAACAACGAAAACAAAAAGAGAGACTGCCTAAACTTGTCAGGCAGCCTCTCCTTAGAGGTTATTTGCGAAGAAGATTTATTACTTCATCACTTTAACAACAGTGTTGTCGTTGAACTTAACCATGTAAATGCCCTTAGCAAGGTTAGCAGCCGGGATGAATGCCGTGCCGTTAACTTTCGAAGCAGCAACTTTTTGACCTGCTACGTTGTAAACTTCAACAGCAGTTGCTTTGTTCGACTTAACCACGAAGTTGCCGTTAACAACCGATACGCGGTTAGCGTTGTTCTTCATAGCAGCAACACCGCTTTGACGACGTTGAGCAATGTAGAATGTGCGTTGGTTAACACCGAAAGTCTTGATGTTGCAAGCAGCAACGCGTTCGTCTACACCGTCGGGAAGTGCATCGAGTGTGAACGTAATGGGTTGGAGACCGGTTTGAGGATCATAATCGCCGGTTGTGTATGTATACCAGTCGTCGAGACCTTCACCGTCGAGTTCCCATGCCTCAGCAGAATAGAGCGAGTTCATTGAGAATGTAGCGCTGCCACCATTCTCGTCGACATAGTCGTATTGATAGTTGTCGCTATTTTCGAACAACCAGTTGTTAGTGATGCCAAGGTTCATAACAAGACCTTGTGTAACAGAACCATCATTAAATTCGAAGATATCCAACGGATAGTAGCGAGGATTGCCCTTATAGTTCAAGTGGAGATAGCTGCCTGCGTATTCCTTAATTTGAGCGGGGTCACCGACAACCGACAACCAGTTAATCTTATCAGTTTCAACATTTGCTTCTGCACTTTCGAGAGAAACCTCAACCAAAATTGCAGAATCGATTGTCAAATCAACGTTTTCAACCAATTCGCCGTCTTGCTTTTGCAAATAGAATATAGCTGTGCCGAAGGTAGGATAATCAGGATCCGGGAAGAGAAGGTCATCAGCTGTTATAGAGCTTGTTGCCAAAGGCTCGTCAGTATGAATTCCAGAATCATCGACTTTGTAAACCGCCAAATTGATTTTTGAGCCTTCTCCGAGAGTGAAGTAATCTTTACGGATGTTGAAGTAAACAAGCGACAATGCATAAGGCACTTCGGGAGCTTCGAACAAGTTAGCGTAGCCAATCACGTTGCTACCTTCACCCCAAGAATCGTCTTCAGCCTTGCTTTGACCCCAAAGACCCAAGCCGAATGCGTCATTGCTCATCCAGTTGTAGAGGTCGTAACGAGAGCCGCCGAAATATGAAGAATCGTCACCTGTAAAGAATTGCATATCTGCACCTGCGCAGAGGGCTTTGAACGGAGATTGATATTGAGACGTTGCACTTTCGAGACTTGCAGTCAAAATCGGAGAATTGTAGATACCCATCTCGTATGCCGGATATGCCAAGTTTTCATCTTCCGAGAAGACAGTCACAACTTCTTGAGTAGTGTTTTCGGGGTCTTCATATTCCCAAGAGTAAGCGTTAGCATATTCAGAGCCGTTGTACCAAGTATAACCGTTGTATGCCGGAGCAATTGCATAAAGGTTTGTTGCAGGGAAGTTCTTCCAGTCATGCGACAGACCGATACCGAATACGTTAGCAGGAGTATAGTAGAATGCTTGAGGAGTAAGTTCGCCAACTTCTACAAAGTCGAGGCACATACTTTCACCTGATTGACCTACATAACGGAAAGCGATTTTAACAGTCTTGCCTGCATAGTCGTTAAGACCCTTAAGAACAGAGATATAGGGGTGCGACATCGACATAGCGTCGTTCCACAACTCATCCTCCGTATACTTAACGGCATCTTCCATTACGTCCCAAATCTTTGTCCAGTTAGCACCGTTGTCTTCGCTAACGAGCACTTCGAGGATATTGTTTTGAGAGCCGAACACATTAGCAGTCAAGTCACCGCCAAAGTATGCGTTGAGGGCTTCCATATCCAACAAAGTCCAAGCCGGGCTGTAAGAAAGGTGGAACGAAAGATAAGAGCCGGCAGCGATTGTCATCGAAGGAGTAATCAACCATTCGTCTTGTGCTTCTTCTACAACGCCTGCTTGCTCATTGGCCATACTTACTTGGATGCGAGCAACTGCATTACCTTCATAAGGACTTTCAAATACACCATCTGATGCAGCCCAAGTCAAGTTTGGCAAACTTGAATCAGCACCCGGAGCAACGTGCGCGGGTTCGGTTTTCGAAACATCTTGCCAATTTTCGGGAATCCAGTCGTATGCCTTGCCATCCCAACCTTCAAAGCCTTCCGACAATACCAAGTCGCCGGTTGCTGTTACTTTTGTAGCAGGTTTGCTTTTGGGAAGGAAGTTAGCCAAGCTCGACGGCATAACTTTCGGGCACAATGTCTTTGCAATACTACCATCGCTCATTTGCGACAATTGAACAAATCCGTTAGCAGCAGATGCTTTTTGCATCACCTTAACGGGAGTAGCAACACGCTTTGCGGGTGTTGCAAGAACTTTAGTCGAACGTACGGGTTGTTCGGCTACGTTAGCAGTAGCCATATGCATAGCCTTCGGGGTTGCCGAATTGGCTACAAGAGCTACAGCTGCCATTGCTGAAAAAAGTAATGATTTTTTCATAAGAAATAAGTTATATAAATAAATAATCTATAATTCTTTCGTATCGTTTACTGTCTATAAAATATCTAACCGTTTCACACAAACTTTTGCGAGAATCGTTTAATCGCTGCAAATGTACACACATTATTTTATTAAAGCAACAAAATCAAACAAATTCTCATAAAATAAACAAAAAAATGACACTAAAAATAAGTTTTCAGTGAAAAATTGTGTGAAAATCAAATAAAACAAGGTGTGTAAGCTCTATAGAAAGAGAACACACCTTGCTTATAGTGGTCTGTTATCTCAAGTCGACAGCAAACGAACCTGTTGCATTAGCAACAACAAGCGTGGTAATAGCCATATTTGAGTTGCCGGTAAGTGTACTTGCACCGCAGAGAGCGTTGCAGAAGTCAACAACCGCAGGCACATCACGATAGAACACCTTCGAGTTGTTGTCGGCAGTGCCACCATAGGTAATATTAACAGCATTGTCGCCTTCGACCGCGATGTTGAAGTAGTATTTGAGTGTATAACTCTTTGTCTTGATAGTCATCAGGTTGGGATAGCCTTCGACAGCGTTTTTGCTATCGTAAGAGAACTCAACATACTGCAACGGGCTCGACTTTTTGTAAGCCACAATGCCGTCGACAAGGGCTTGATAAGCGGTAGCCCATGAGCCTTCAACAGCATTTTTATCGATACGCCAAGTATACGAAGTTGCCGTGAACATATCTGCAGGAGTGAAACTGTAGAATCGACCTGTTTCGCCTTCGTCGGAGCAAACGAGCGTACCGTCTTCTGCCACGTCGAAGTTTTGAACGCTTATCTTACCGTCGATGCCCTTAAACGGGGTGATGAAGTGGAGTTTGCCATCGTAGGTCAAGATGTACGCCTTGTAGAGAGTTTCGCTCACAGCGTCTCCGCCTTCGGGAACGAACGACATAACTCCGCTCGTCATATCTTGAACGGTATAGCGTTTGGTTGCAGTTTCGAGCCAGATGGTCTTAACTTTCGAGTTGAAGTATTTTGCTTTGTTAGCCTCTACCTGTGCGAAATAGTCCTCCCAAGCGAGGTCGGCAGGCAGTTTGCGGAGGTAGATGCTGATGCCATATTTTTTACCTTTCAGGAAAATTTGGTCGGCGGTAGCCTCATGCACAACAAACTCGTAGTCGCCTTCGTGACCGAAGCCTGTTTCATCGTCTTCGCCGGTCGAGGGGATGTCGTTCGGGTCGGCAAAGATGTGGAAGAGTTTGTTGTAGGTGTTGAAAGTAAGCACGGGACCGTTGTCGGCAATCATTTCGTAGAGGCTTGTCTCTTCGGCATATTGATTATTCGACGAAAACTCGTTTTTGGCAGCGAACTTCACCGAGCCGTTTTTGTCGAACTTACAGAGCAAGTTGTAACCCTGCTCATCTCCGTTGGCAAAATAGAGCATTTCCCAGCCGTTTTCGGCGCTGCAGAGCGCTTCGTTATAGTCGGTCATAGCCTGTTCGATGCGATCGGCAGCCGATTGGTCGAAGAGGTCGTCTACTTCGTTCTTACACGAAGGGAGCACGGCGAGACTCGCGGCAACGGTTGCTACAAAAAATATCTTTTTATTCATTGCTATTCCTTATTTATTTGATGTTGTAAATCTCTTGGAGCAATTGCTCGGTAAACTCGGTATTGACGTTCTTTTGACGCTTTTGCACTTCTGCACGGAGGGCATCCAGGTCGGCGTTCCAAGCAGATTTGAACCAGTTGCGACAAATGTTGACTTTCTGGTTGAGAATATTGACGCCATCGACGCCGTCTTTGTCAGCCACCGGATAGACGATGATTGGCTTGCCATTGCTGTCACGTTTGTTCTTGAGGGTGTACGATTTTGTGCCGTCTTCGTTAACAGTAACGTTGAGGTCGCTATCGTCGACAGCACGGTTGTCGTAAGCGTCGATTGGCAACGTAAGTTTGCGGTTTTCGTCGCTCACTTCGTTGTTTTCGTAATAGAACCAGCACGAGTAAATCGGTTCAAGCGCGTCGGGGTCTTCAACTTCCCAACCGCGTTGTGCCAATTCGTAGAGGCGAGCGAGTTGTTCGTCGGTCTTTACGATGTAGTTGGCAATGGTCTCGGCGAAGTCTTCGCGAGTTTCGCTACTACCATAGGTCGAGAAGAATCCGAGCGAAGCAACAACGCCTTCGTTGCGGTCTTGCCAGTTGCTCGAGTCGTAGTGGCCGGTGCTGAGCAGGTTGAACTCGGTCGGGTAACTCTTCGTTTGGTGAAGGATGTGTGAGAACTCGTGGTGCATTGTTTTAAAATACATCTCGTTCAAATTGTCCATATCCTCCAAGTTCATATCGTTGACGCGGAAGAGGGTAACCTTGATACCGCCTTCAGCCAGACCGAGAATCATCGTACCGCTGGTTGGGTTAAACGCCGGCGAACCGATAAGGTGAATGATACGCGGACCGTATTGTTTCAAGAATTCCGGGTCGACGATGTCGTTGTAGGGCTCGAACCAGAGATATTTGACGAGCACGGCGAGGCGCTCAGAGTTTTCGAGCGTAGAAGGCACGAGGTTGTAGTTCATGTCGGCGCCTACGTCTTCCATCTTGTAGCGGAACTCAAGGTTGTACGGGTCGAGGTAGTTTTGCTTCAACCACGTATCGAACTGATAAGTGTACGAATCTTTGTCGATTTCTTCCGGCACGTCGGGGAAGATTGTCGGACCGAGTTCGTCTTCGGAGCAAGAAGCCAACGAGAGGCATACGGCTGCCGAAACTGCGAATATATTAAAGAATCTATTAGCCTTCATAATTAATCAACTTTTTTGTAATAACCTTTAGCGACAACTGCATCATCAGAGTTCGACGGGGTGGTCAAACGCTCGTTAGGTTCCATACCGGCAGCGATAACTTCGGCAGGGATTTGGATAGCCTTGCGCGAGTCGAGCATGGTAAGATTTTCGACGCGATCGGTACCAATTACGTGAGTAATTTCCAAGCCGTAACGCTTGATGTCGAACCAACGCATACCGTTGTGGATGTTCTCGATGCGGCGGAAGTGGAGCACGCATTGCAGATAAGGCTCGATGGCGGAATTCACGCTATAGCCGCTACCTGGATAGACCTCATCGATGTGGAGTGGCTTAACGATGCCGAAGCCGTCTTTGTCGGTTGCATAGAATGCCTCGATGCACTCGCGAGTGAGAGGAATCGTACGGTCGTCGGTCGACGAGTTTTTCTTGTGAGCCTCGTCCCAAACCGTGAGGTCGGCAACGCAACCCTCGATGTCGTTGAGGTAGAGTTTTGCTTCGGCGCGACAGAGAAGGGTTTCTTCGCCGGTGAATTCGGAGCGCACGATGTGAGTGTAGCCGATGCCGGAAACTTTGTCGGTATATTCGAAGAACTCAGCGACAGCGGCGCCGAAATATGTGCCGTACTCTTGTTTGCCATTGACGAACGACATGGCAAGGAAGCACGGGTTGAGCGAGAACGACTCTTTGGTAGCCGACGACGAGTAGCGGCACTTTTCCCACGTCGGGCCGGGGCCTTGGATGGTTGCGCGCTTAGCCTCGCGGTTGCAAGCATAACGGAGACCGCCGATGAAGTGGCGCCAAGCCTGCGAATAGGTCGGGAAGAGCATCAAGTTGCGTTGTTGAGTCATGTCGGTGTAGTAACGTCCGAAGTCGGAGAGATAGTAGAGGTTGGTCTGCGCCCAAATCTGGGTCATATAGCCTGAGGGATCCATACCGGGGCCACCGAACACTTGGTCGGCATGCTCAACGCATTTTTCGTACTGACGGGTAAATAAGTAGAAGCGAGCGGCAAAAGCGTGCGCTGCTGCCTTGTTGAAGTGATATTTAGGCACTTCGTAGCTACCATCGTTGATTAACGGCAGACCGGCTTCAAGGTCTTTCTGGATGTTTGCATAGAGGTCGGCGAGGTTGCCGCGGTCGTAGTGAACGAGCACGGTGGTTTCGGGCTCGGTGACATAAGGCACGCCCGGATATTGCTTGCTGAGTTCGGGGCCGCGATAGGGCATACAGAACACGTTAGCGAGCACGAAGTAGTGATAAGCGCGGCTCACGAGGGCTTCGCCTTTGACAGCCGACACTTCGTCGCCACGGCCTTCTTCTTCGAGTTTAGCCACGCCTTCGAGCACGGCGTTACAAGTTGCGATTGCGTGGTAGCAACCTTCCCAGATTCCCGACGGAGAGTCGGAACCGGTATCGCTGACAACGGGTTCCCAGGCGAAAGCCTCATCGTCTTGGCGTCCGTATGCCGGAAGGTTGTAACGAACACCTGTCGACGACGTAGAGTTGTTGTCAATCATATTGTCGGTCATCAGTTCGGTAAGGATACCGTAGTTGGTTTCGGTATAGCCGCTGACCATAAGCAGGCGGAGTTTCTCCGGCGAATTGAGTTCGACGCGGGTATCGGGCACCTTGTCGAGGAAGTCGTCGCACGAACTCAGACCAATCGATGCCAATGCCGCTATAATTGCTATATATTTAAGTTTCATAATTTATCTGCGTTTAAACTATTAAAGACCTAATCTCAAAGTGAAAGTAAACTGCTTAGGCATCGGTGTAGCCACACCACCCGAGTTGAAGAATTCTGGGTCTTGACCATTGAGTTTCTTGTCGGCATAGAGCAAGCAAAGGTTGGTTGCTTGCACCTTGATGGAAGCGCTCTTGAAGCGAATCTTCTCGAGGAACGACTTGGGCACGTCGTAGGTCAACGAAACCTCTTTGAGGCGGATAAAGCCACCGTCGGCGATACGCGCTGTCGAGTAGTTGTAAGCGTTGTAAGCATAGCCGAGGGTGTAGTCGTTGTAGACTTGACGGCGAGAAGCGATTGCCGGGATGTTGGTAATGAGTTCGTCGCCGGGCTTAATCCAACGGTTTTTGAATTCTTTAGGCATAGCCGAAAGGTCGCTGTATGCCGACGAGAACACCGGGTCGAGGCGAATCTTGTTGCCGAACGAGTATGTCATAAAGACGTTTGCTTTCCAGTTTTTCCAACGGAAGGTATTACCGAAACCGCCGGTGTAGACGGGGTCGACGGGACCTTCGTATTTGAGGAAGTCGAGGTTTTCGAAGTCTTGGAAGTTGATATCTGTGGTTGTCACTTCGCCCTTTTCGTTGATGATTTGGGGAATACCTTCGTCGTTAAGACCTACGAAGGGAATTGAGAAGATAGCACGTACGGGATAGCCTTCCAAGGGGAAACCTGTGCCTTGCACGAGGTCGATAACGCGGCTACGCGATTCGAGGTCGGTAATTTTGTTCTTGGCGTACGAGAATGTAAGGTCGGTACCCCAAGAGAAGTCTTTTGTCTCGATGTTGCGAGTCGACACGGTAAATTCGACACCGTGCGAAGCCATCGAAGCCACGTTGGCATACTTGCTGGTCACACCGCCGACACCTTCTGTATAGATACGTCCGATAAGGTCGTAGTTGTTACGGGTATACCAGTCGAAGACGAAGTTGATGCGGTTGTCGATGAAGCCGAGGTCGACGCCGAGGTCGAACTCATGCTTTTTCTCGTAGGTAAGTTCGCTGTTAGCCAATTCGCTCAGGTAGAGGCCGAGTTCGTTGGCATCGGCAATGGGTCGCCAAGGCTTTGTCGAGTTGTAGATAGCCAAAGCGTTCGACACGTAGCTCGGACCGCTCTCACCGGTAAGTGAGTAAGAGGCGCGAACTTTTGCGTGCGAAACCACAGGATTTTCGAACCACGATTCTTCGCTGGCGTTCCATGCGCCCGACACGTTCCAAGTAGGCAACCAACGCGATTGGTTGGAGCGGCCGAGTTTGTTAGAACCTTCGTAGCGGATTGTACCGTTGATGATATATTTGTTGCGCAGAGCGTAGTTGGCTGTTGCAAAGAATGCAGCGTTGCGACGATATGTCCATGCATCGCTGTAGTATGAGCCGTTTTCTTCGACCATCTGCTTGAACAGATGCCAATCGACGAACGGGATGTTACCGTTTTCGTAGCAGATACCCCAAGCGGTGTAAGCCTCGGCATGGCGGTCAATCGAGCCGATTTCGGCACCGGCGAGGACGTTCATCACGTGGATATCTTTGAAGTCTTTAACATATTGAACGGTACCGCGGAAGTCGAATTGCGACAACGAGTAAACGTCGTGATAGAGGATACCGCCCTTGGGAAGTACGGAGATAGGCAACGAGTTGGGGTCGTCGGGGTCGGTATAGAGGTACGGGTTGCTTGCGCGTATGGTAGCATTTTCGGGGTCGATACCGGCGCGATATGCGTTAGCCTGGTTGCTATTGTCTTTTACGTAGTGGTTCTGCGTCGACGAGTTATAGCGGAATGCGCCGATGGCGTTGAACTCGAGTCCGCGAATCGGACGCCAGTTGATTTCGCCCTGGAACTTGAGGTCGACGATGTTAAGGTCGATATAGTTGTTTTCGAGTTCGTCGAAGATGTTAAACGGCGCATAGTTACGAGTAAGCGTAGCGTTCGGGTCGGTAGTACGCGACGTGTTGAGGGCGTAGCTATACGGGTTGATATCGAAGCCGCGCTTAACCTCGCCGCTGACGACGTCGACGTCTTGACTCAACGTGCCGGGCGCTTTTTGCTTACGGTAGCTGTCGCTGGTAAGAATCTTGACGCGCAAGGTCTTCGACAGGTCGTAAGATGCATTGGCGTTGAACGTGTAGCGTTGCACCTCACTCTGCTTCGACCATCCCGGGTCTTGCATCACGGAGAGCGACGTATAGAATTTACCTTTGTCGGTACCGCCGCTGATGCTGATGGCGTGGTTCTGCTGCAAAGCGTTGGAGAAGAGCAGGTCGAACCAGTCGGTGTTGCGGAACTCAGCCTCGCGAAGGTATGCGTTCTTTGCCGCTTCGGTGTTGGCGAGACCGAACTTGCCGGATGTTGAATTGTATTGGTCGATGAGTTTGTACATCGTACCATAGATACCCGAACTTGAAGAGTTGGCGATTGAAGCGAACTCCAACCAACCTTTTTGCTCCATTTCCTTATAGATACCCATCTGCTCTTGCGAGTTACAGATGTTGAAGTTGCTGTAGTTGGGCTTTAGACGAGTTGTAAACTCACCGGTATAGTTGATGCTTGTCGAGCCCGACTTACCTTGCTTGGTTGTTACGACGATGACACCTGCCATCGCGCGCGCACCATATATAGAGGTAGCCGAACCGTCCTTAAGAATTTGGAAGCTCTCGATGTCGTCGGCATTCAATCCGGCAATTGCCGAAGAAATCAGCGTAACGGCATCACCCGACGAGAGTTCGTCGGCAGACACTTCCACGTTATCTTCAAGAATCACACCATCGACAACCCACAGCGGCTTCGACGTACCGTAGATTGACGTAGCACCGCGCACACGAATCTTCGGCGCCGTACCGAACGTACCCGACACGTTTTGCACCGACACGCCGGCAGCCTTACCCTCGAGCGAACGGCTGATGTCAGCCACACCGTCGAGTTTCGCCTCCGAAGCGCTAATCTGAGTGGTCGCACCGGTAAACATACGTTTGTCCATCTTCTGCATACCGGTAACAACGACCTCCTGCAGCTGTTGCGAACTACTCTCGAGCGCTATCTTTACGTTAGCACTCGCCTTAACTTCTTTTGTCGTCATTCCGACATAAGAAACAATAAGAACTGATTTTGATGAGGGGACTGAAAGGGTAAACTTTCCGTCAAGGTCAGTTGCAGCACCTATCGCAGGACTCCCCTTAACTTTGATGGTCGCACCGATTACCGGCTCGCCATCATCGGCTTGAACAACTACTCCGCTTACCTTCATCTGTGCATGAGCCGGAATCGCGAGAATAGCCATCGCCAACAGAATGACAAAATTCTTAAGTCTCATAAATACTTTAATCTGTTTATTTATTACTTATTTATTTTTCTTGTCTATGTTCTAACAGCGTCGAATCACTCCGACTCGGTAATAGGCATCAAAATAAACCCTCTTGATTTGTTAAATTCTACGCGAATTTTAAGAATCAAGAGCCAAAATACACATTTTAGGATATTAACTAACCTCTATTCGTACCCTTAAAATCTATATCTTTTGATAAATTATTACCGTTCTGTTATCACTTTGCTAAGTTACTCATAATTTTTCATAGCACAAAATTAATAAATTGAAAAATTAAGTAGCCAAAAGTTATCCGTCAAAGCCGGAGCCGATCCTCTGTCGGGCAACTGCACCGCAAGCTACATCTGCCTATTTATCAGCGCAATACAACCGAAAACGACAACAAACGCCACCAATGAGACGGCTATACATCTTTTGCCGAAATATCAACGAAACGACTCCGAACATTTTCTAAAAAACGCAAAAAGTTTTCGCCTTTAATAGATTTCTACAGACAAATTACTTCAAAACTCCTCGCCGAACCCCGATTTTAGCTAAAATTACGAAAATCGACGCAAGTTTATGCTTACAATTTATAACTGTTAAATTTAACACTTACTCCACCCCACAACAACAAAAACGGGCTGCAGCACCGCCGCAGCCCGCGTATAACGTAAATAGTTTATTCTACTTCTTTTTATCTACCTTATTATAACGTTCGTTAAGACCTTTAATAACGTCGGCTGTGATGTCGTCAACGTCGCCGACATACCAGGTTGCCGCCTTTTTGAGCACCAACGTATAGCCTTGCTTCTTGGAATATTCGGCGATGTATTTATCGACAGAGTCGCGAAGTTGCTGACTGTTCATCAACGCTTCGTTCTGCGCCGTGCGGGTCATGTTGTCCATATAGTTGCGCGCATCGACTTGCATCTTTTGCAACTTCTCTTGGTCGGCGTTGAAACTTGCCTCGGTCAAGTAGCCGTTGCTCTTATATTTACGTTCGATTTCGCCTGCAAAACGCTGCAATTCGTTCTCTTTCTGGCGGCGAGCCGATTCCAACTTACTGTCGGCACGCAATAACGCTTCGTTTACGTCTTTGGCAAAGTTGTAGCCGCTCATCAACGAGTCTTCGTCGACAAACGCCACTTTCAATGCCGACGCATCAGCGGTCTTTGTTGTCTTTTTGTTATTGCTCTCGGCGTTGGCATCCGTCTTTCCTTCCGAAGAACATCCTGTTGCGGCAAACATCGCTACCGCCAACATCACTGCCGACACCTTCGCAAATCTTGTAATTTTTGTCATGATAATTTATTTAGTTAATTTTTTATTCGTCTTTAGCGCATCGGATACCTTTATCAGCCAACGCTCGATTGCCGTGCACGTGCGTCGAGGGAAATTTACCTCCTTTAACAAAGAAAATTTTCACTCCCAACAGCACTACACACAATGCCAAAACTGCTATAGCCGCGATTATCGTCAACACAAATTCTTAAATTTTACTGCAAATATATGAAAAGAGTGAGAAAATTTAGGCTTAACTCGAATTTATTTTGTAACTTGCACCTCGATTTATGATTGATTTAACAATAATTTTCAAATAAATGCGTTTAATTTTAAAATTGTAAACATCTATGACAATCAAAGAACTTAAACCTGAACTGATTTGGGGAATCTTCTCAGAGATTACTCAAGTGCCGCGTCCTTCGAAAAAAGAGGGTAAAATGCGCGAATTTCTCCTTGACTTTGCAAAGAAACACAATATCGAGGCAAAAACCGACGCTATAGGCAACGTTGCCATGCGCGTACCGGCAACTCCGGGCAAAGAAAATGCGCCTGTTGTTGTCCTCCAGGGCCATATGGATATGGTACCCAACCAGACAAAGCCGGAAACTCACAACTTCGAGACCGACCCGATTCAAGCCGTGGTCGACGGAGAATGGGTTCACACTAAAGACTATAAGACTACCCTCGGCGCCGACAACGGCATAGGCGTGGCAGGTGCGTTGGCTGCCCTGGTCGACAAGAGTTTTGAGCACGGTCCGCTCGAAGCGCTCTTCACCGTCGACGAAGAGACTGGTCTTACCGGCGCCAAGAACGTCGGCGAAGGCATGATGACGGGCTCTATCCTTATCAACCTCGACTCGGAAGACGAAGCACAAATCTTCCTCGGCTGCGCAGGCGGTATCGACACGACGGCTACATTTAAATATACTGCGGAAGCCGCTCCCGCAGGTTATGCTTTTGTAAAAATTTCGACCAACGGCTTCAAGGGCGGCCACTCGGGCGCCGACATCCATCTGGGTCGCGCTAACGCCAACAAGGTGCTCGTACGCTTCCTCAACAGCCTCTACGGCGACTTCGGAGGCTTCGCTCTCGCTGAAATCGACGGCGGCGAACTCCGCAACGTTATCCCCGGCAACGCTTACGCCGTTATCGGCATCCCCGCCGACAAGAAGGAAGACCTCCGCGTGCGCTTCAACAACTACGCAGCCGTTATCGAAGAAGAATATAAAGGTATCGAAGGCAACCAAGTGTTTACACTCGAAACTGTCGACGCTCCCGCTGAAGTAATCGACCCGTGCACGGCAAAACGCTTCATCCTCGCCGCTCACTCCGCACCTAATGCTGTTATCGCGATGAGCCACAGCATCGAAGGTATGGTAAGTACGTCGACCAACCTCGCCCTGTTCCGCCAAGATAAGGCTGCCAAAACCGTGGCAATCATCACCTCGCAACGCAGCGAAGAAGAGTCGCGCAAGTTCGACATTGCAAGCCAAATCGCCGCTCACTTCACCCTCGCAGGCGCCGAAATCGCTCAAGGCGACGGCTACCCGGGCTGGAAACCCAATATGGACTCCAAGATACTGAAAATTGCCGTCAAAGCCTACGAAGACCTCTACGGCATCACCCCGCTCTGCACTTCGCTCCATGCCGGACTGGAATGCGGCAACTTCTTGGCACTCAACCCGAAACTCGACATGATTTCGTTCGGCCCGACGCTCCGCGACGTTCACACTCCCAAAGAGTCGATGCACATTCCCGCTGTGGAAAAATACTGGAATCATCTTGTAAAAATCCTTGAAATGGTAGCCGAATAGTGGGTTACCACATAAATATCAGCAGAGAGAG
>JAQXVL010000055.1 GCA_029224905.1 Bacteroidales bacterium | reverse complement strand
GAAAAAGAAACCACCGACAAACTTCAATGCCAAATTCTCGTCGAAACGATGTATTTCCACGGCGTCAGGCATGCCGTGGTGTCGCCGGGCTCGCGCAACGCTCCGCTGATTATCGCCCTTTCGCGCAGCCGCATAAAGACTCACGTCGTTGTCGACGAACGCAGTGCCGCCTATGTGGCACTCGGCATGGCTCAACAATTGAAAGCTCCAGTGGCGCTGGTATGCACTTCGGGAACGGCGTTGCTCAACTATGCTCCGGCGGTTGCCGAGGCTTACTACCAAAAGTTGCCGCTGATTGTCGTTTCGGCTGACCGCCCACAGGAATGGATTGACCAAGACGACAGCCAAACCATTCGCCAATTTCAAGCGCTCAGCCAATTCGTCAAGCGCTCGTACGACATCCCGGCGCGCTGCGACGACGAGACTGCCGTGTGGTATGCCGAACGCATCGCCAACGACGCTATGATGGAAGCCACGTCGCTCCGCCGCGCGCCCGTGCACATCAACGTGCAACTGGCAGAGCCGCTCAACGGATTGACTACCGACAACTATCGTCTGCGCCGAATTCATCATTTTCCGTCGATTGACGGCATCGGGAGGGAAGACACATTAAAACTCGCCGAGCAGTTGATGGGCAAGCGCGTTATGATTATTGCCGGATTTATGCAGATTAACGAGCATCTTCGCCAAGCGCTCAACGCCATTGCCGCAAAAGATTTAGCCGTTGTGCTCACGGAGACGATTTCGAATATGGGCGACGATTTTACCATCAACGCCATCGACCGCACTCTGCTCGCTATCGACGAAGACGACAAGCGTTACCGCCCGGACGTCGTGATTACCATCGGCGGGGCTATCGTGTCGCGCAAAATCAAGGCTTATCTGCGAAAGGTCAAAGCCGAGCATTGGTACGTCGGTATGGGCGACGTCACGGTCGACTGCTTCCAAAACTTGACAAGACGCATCGACGCCAATCCCGACACGTTTATCCCTTTGCTTTTTCAACACGCCCACACCGTCAAATCGTTCCGCACACTTTGGCAAGACGCTCACGCCGCCGGACTGCGCCGCCACGAGCGCTATCTCGAAGAAATCGGTTGGTCGGACATGAAGGCGTATGAGATTATCTTCAAATTCTTCTACGAGAATCCTGACGACTTGATTATGCAGTTGAGCAACGGCACGACGATACGCTATGCGCAACTCTTCGGCGACCGTGTGATTGTGCCAAACTTCTGCAATCGCGGCGTGTCGGGCATCGACGGCTGTACGTCGACGGCTATCGGCGCTGCCATAATCAACGGACCTGCCGTGCTGATAACCGGCGATATGAGTTTCTTCTACGACATCTCGGCGCTGAGCGCACTTACGCCGAAAGTGCCGCTGAAAATCATCGTTGTCGACAACGGTGGCGGCGGTATTTTCCGATTTGTCGGCAGCACGTCGTCGCTCCCCGAGCTCGAGAAATATTTCGTGGTGAAACGCAATCTCGACGTCGAGAAGGTGGCTGCATCATTCGGCATCAAGACATTCAGCGCCGACAACGAGGACTGCCTCTACGAGCAAATCTCCAATCTGATGGCAGAGAGCGGTCCGGCTCTGCTCGTCGTCAAAACCGACGGCAAACGCTCGGCGGAAATACTTAAGAACTATTTTAATCCTACCAAATAACTATGACAAAAAGAGAATGGAAACCGATAAAGGAGTATAGCGACATACTCTTCGACCAATACAAGGGCATTGCCCGCATCACTATCAATCGACCGGAAGTCTACAACGCATTCCGACCGCAGACCAACGAGCAAATGCTCGACGCTTTCGACATCTGCCGCGACCGCGCCGACATTCGCGTCATCGTGCTCACCGGCGCCGGCGACAAGGCGTTCTGTTCGGGCGGCGACCAAAACTATAAGACGCGCGGCGGCTACCGCGACAGCGACGGCACGCCCCGTCTCAACGTGCTCGACCTACACAAGGTGATTCGCTCGATTCCGAAGCCTGTAATCGCTATGGTCAACGGCTACGCTATCGGCGGCGGAAACGTGCTCAACGTGGTGTGCGACCTCTCGATTGCCTCCGAAAACGCGCGTTTCGGACAGACCGGACCGAAAGTGGGCAGTTTCGACGGCGGTTTCGGCTCGTCGTATCTCGCTCGCTGCGTCGGGCAGAAAAAGGCGCGCGAAATCTGGTATCTCTGCCGACAATACACCGCCGCAGAGGCGCTGGAGATGGGTATGGTCAACAAGGTTGTGCCGCTCGAACGCCTCGAAGACGAGGTCGTGGAATGGTGCGAAACGATTATGATGCGCAGCCAGTTTGCAATCCGCATGGTCAAGCGCTGCCTCAACGCCGAACTCGACGGCCAACGAGGCTTGATGGAACTCGCCGGCGACGCTACTCTGATGTATTACCTTATGGACGAAGCGCAGGAAGGCAAAAACGCGTTCCTCGAAAAGCGCGACCCCGACTTCGACCAATTTCCTAAATTCCCCGGATAGATGATTGCTCGCTATTGCAAATATATGCTTCGGTTCAAGCAGCCGGCAGGCACGTCGCGCGGCGTGCTGACAGAGAAAGAAACGTATTTCATCAAGGTCTACGACCCGGCGACGCCGGAGGTGTTCGGCATCGGCGAATGTGCCCTCTTTCGAGGGCTGTCGGCTGACGACGTGCCCGACTACGAGCAGCGCCTCGCCGCGCTATGCCAAGCCATCAGCCGCGACGAGCAGTCGGACCTGACGCGGTTCCCTTCGATGCTTTTCGGACTCGAGACGGCGATTTTCGACCTCTCGACGGGCGGCCGGCGCATGCCTTTCCCCTCGGCATTCACCGACGGACAAGGCGAAATTCCCATCAACGGATTGGTGTGGATGGGCTCGCGCGACGAAATGCTGGCGCGCATCGACGAAAAACTCAAAGCGGGCTTTACGACGATAAAAATCAAGGTGGGCGCTATCGACTTCGAGAGCGAACTCGACCTGCTTCGCCACATCCGCAAGGTGTTTCCCGCCGAAGCCATCACGATTCGCCTCGACGCTAACGGCGGCTTTACGCCCGAAAATGCGCCCGAACGACTCGACGCGCTGGCTCGCTACGACATTCATTCTATCGAGCAACCCATCAAAGCCGGGCAATGGGAGGAAATGGCTAAACTCTGCCTGTTGTCGCCGATTCCGATTGCCCTCGACGAAGAACTCATCGGCATTTTCGACCAAGAGGAGCGTTGTCGCATGCTCGACACTATCAATCCGCAGTTTGTCGTGCTCAAGCCTTCGCTCGTCGGCGGATTTATGCAAACGCAACTATGGATAATGCACGCCGCAGAGCGCGGCATCGGCGGCTGGATTACGTCGGCGCTGGAGTCGAACATCGGACTCAACGCCATCGCACAATGGACCGCAACATTGGGTACCGACATGCCGCAAGGCCTCGGCACGGGTGCGCTCTTTAGAAACAACTTCGACTGCCCGCTCAGGCAAATCGGCGAGTCGCTCTGCTACGACCCGACAGCCCGGTGGGAGTTGCCTGAACTCGACTGGCGATGACCGTCGACGAATTTTTAGCCGAATGGCGCAACGGCGACGCCTTCGTCACGGCGCATACGTCGGGCTCGACGGGCACGCCGAAGGCGATTCGCTTGCTCAAAGCCGATATGCTGGCTTCGGCACGCGCCACTAACGCTCGATTCGGCATCGGTGCGCACAGCCGACTCTTGCTCTGCCTTTCGCCGGACTATATTGCCGGAAAAATGATGATTGTGCGTGC
>JAQXVL010000054.1 GCA_029224905.1 Bacteroidales bacterium | reverse complement strand
TAAGAGGTTAAAAGGTTATACGGCAGCTTGCGCTGCGGTTATTCGGCGCTGACGCGCGTGTAATGGTAAGAGGTAGGGGCGTTTATCGTTAATCTTTTATGGTTAATCGTTAATCGTATATCATTTTACGGGGCATCTCGTTCCTCTTACTCGTCTCTCTCCACTCTCACCTCTTCTTAACCACCATTGGCGGCTGTTCGGGTGTATGTGTGCTGCGGATGCGCCATTCTTTCGGGTAGAGGTTGTTGGTGCGGTTGCCGAGGTTTTTCAGCCAGCCGAGCGGCGCACCTTCGAACGTGACAAGCACATAGCCTTTCGGCGCGTCGACCGCGATAGGTTCGCCGCGGAGATAAGCAATCGCTGCAGCATAGTCGACGTCGGCGGTGGCAAATTCACTTCGGTTGAGGTTTCGCGACAGTGCGAGTGCTTGCGAGGGGATGACGTCTTTACCTTTGACGGAAGCCGGTTCGATGCCGCAATAGATGGTGTTGAGCGAATCGGCGACGTAGCGCATTGCGTCGGCGCGGTCGTCGGGTAGGGCGGTGACAATATTGCCATCGGAGATGAATTTGTATGAGCCGGAGAGCATATTAGCGCATTGCGGCGGCACTTTCTGCGCACCTTTGCGCGAGCGTCCCGGTTTTGGCGTATAGCGTGAGCCGTTGCCCGGCTTGCGGACGACAGCCATGAAAAGACCTTCGCCACGAACCAAGTGCGGCAAGAACCGCATCGCGGGAGCCGACGAGTCGATAGCCGGAGCGATGCCCCATGCGGGTTCGTTGGGGATGAGGACGGGTTCGGCATCGTAGTCGTCGACGAGCAGGCGGATGATTTCTTCGTTTTCGTCGCGGTTGAATGTGCATGTGCTGAGGATGAAGTATCCGCCCGGGCGTAGCGCGTCCCACACGTCGGCGATGATTTGCCGGCTGAGTTGACTGCATTGGCGTACGAGCGACTTCGACCACTGCGCAACGGCTTGGCTGTCTTTGCGGAACATCCCTTCGCCGCTGCAAGGCATGTCGGCGGCGATGATGTCGATGAAGTTGCGCAACGAGCCGATATGTTTCGGTGTGTCGTTGGTCACAACGCAGCAATCGGCGCCCCATTTGATGACGTTTTGGCGCAAGATGAAAGCGCGTGAGCGGTCGATTTCGTTAGCCACGACGAGCGAGCCTTCGGGGAGTGCGTCGATGGCGGCAGTGGTTTTGCCACCCGGTGCGGCGCACAGGTCGAGGTAGTTAACCGGTTGACTGTCAGTCGTAAGGTGGCGCACCACACGGTCGATAATCATCGACGAGGGGTCTTGCACGTAGTAGGCGCCGCTGTGGAATAGCGGGTCGAAGGTAAATGCCGGTCGTGTGGCGAGGTAAGCGGCGTGCCGACACCACGGCACCGGGTAGGCGTCGGTGGTCGGACAAAATCCTTTCGGCAGGTTCGGTCGGATGGCAATGCTCGGGTCGGTGTCGAGAGCGCGGATGAGCGCATCGGCATCGATGCCCATGTCGCGGATTTGCGCTATAAAATCGTCGTGGAGGTTTTGCATAGTGGCACTATTCTCGGTAGTAAATACGTTTTACGCGGGTGGAAACGGAGGTAAGCACCTCGTAAGGAATCGTGCCGAGTTTGTCGGCGATTTCGGTTGCCGTGATGTTTTCGCCGAAAATTTCCACCTTGTCGCCAACCCGGCAATCCACGTCGGTGACGTCGACCATACACAAATCCATGCAGATATTGCCGACGGTAGGGCAACGATGTCCGGCAATGACCACTTCGCCGACGCCGCGACCGAGGTGGCGGTTAAAGCCGTCGGCATAGCCAATGGGGATGGTTGCAATCGTTGAATCGCGTTGGAGCACGCCGTGGCAGCCGTAGCCGATGGCGGTGCCTTTCTGCCATTGGCGTATTTGGATGATTACCGAGTGGAGAGCGGAAACCGGGCGCAGCGTGTCGTCGTAGCCTGCGCCGAGGGTCGGTATGCCGTAGAGTCCGATGCCCAGGCGCACCATCTCGTATTGGTGGTCGGGGAAGCGGAGAATGCCGTCGGTGTTGAGGATGTGGCGCATTATGGGATAGTCGAAGCGACCGAGCAGATATGACGTGCAGCGGTCGAAATAGTCGAGTTGCATATGCGCATAGTCGGTTTTTTCGAACTCGTCGGCGGTGCACAGATGGGAGAATACCGAAGCCGGGCGTACGTTGCTTTGCGACAGCAGGATGTCGGCAACGGCGGGGAGTTCTTCGTAGACGAATCCGAGTCGGTGCATGCCGGTGTCGAGTTTTAGGTGTATCGGATAGCCTGAAATGCCGAATTTCTGCGCCTCGACGATGATTTCGTTGAGCATGGCAAAGCTGTAAATCTCCGGCTCGAGACGGTAGTCGAAAAGTGCCTTGTAGTTCACCACTTTCGGGTTGAGCACCATAATCGGCATCGTAATTCCGGCTTGACGGAGCGCGACGCCTTCGTCGTGTGCGGCAACGGCGATGTAGGCAGCGCCTTGTGCTTGCAGTGTCTTGGCGAGCTCGAGAGAGCCGGCGCCGTAGCCCGAGGCTTTGAGCATGCAGACAATCTTGGTTGTCGGTTCGAGCCGCGAGCGATAGAAGTTGTAGTTGTAGGTCAGTGCGTCGAGGTTAACCTCCAAAACTGTTTCGTGCTGCTTAGCTTCGAGCATTTCGTAGATGCGTCCGAAGCCGTATTCGGGAGCGCCTTTGAGCAGGATGAGCTCGTTGGCGAAGTCGGACGGCGACATGTTGGCAAGCATTTCGTCGGTGGTGCGGAAAAACTTCGAGCGCGACGAGAAGAGTGAGCGATGTTGGTATATTTCTTCGCCGATGCCGACGACACGCGCAATGTGGCGCGCATTGACCATATCGGCGATGTTTCGGTAGACCTCGTCGGTCGGGATGCTTTCGGGAAGCACGTCGGATAGGATGAGCGTCGAGGTGCGAATTGCTGTGGTGCGGCGCATCATAAAGTCGATTGACGGGGCGAGCGATAGGTAGTCGCCGGTGTAGGTGTCGTGGATTAGCAGACAGTTGTTGACGCCTTCGGTGACGTCCATGCGCGAACCGGTAGCGACGAGACGGCGGAAGCGGTTCTTGATGGCTGAACTCATCGGTATGTTCATAGCCAGCAGTGTCGCCAGACAGGTTATGGCGTTCTGGATGTCGTGCGTGGCTGTGAACGGTATGGTGATGGTGTCGCCGAGCATCAGGTAGGTGAAATGTATGTCGGTAGAGTTGCCGTGGCGCATAATCGACGAGATAAAGAGCGGTGCATCCGATTGCGACTGCGACCAGCCAATCTCTTGCACGCCGTAGCAGAGGTCGATGATTCCGCCGACGATGAGTGCGTCGTCGTTGCAATAGACGATGCGCTCACTCGAGCGCGACAGGCGCAACTTCTCGGAGCACTTCTCTTCGATAGAGTTAAAGCCTTCGCTGTGTTCGTCGCCGATGTTGGTGATTACCGTAATTGTGGGGGCGATTACCGAGGCGAGTGCCGACATTTCGTCGGGGCGAGAAATTCCGGCTTCGATGATTGCTATTTGGGTACTATTGTCGATGTCCCACACCGACAGGGGCACGCCGATTTGCGAGTTGTAGCTGCGCGGACTGCGCACAATGCTGAAGTCGTCGCGAAGCAGTTGGTAGAGCCATTCTTTGACGATGGTCTTGCCGCGGCTGCCGGTGATGCCGATTACGGGGATGTTGAAGCGGTTGCGGTGATGTCGCGCAAGCGTTTGCAGGGCAGCGAGGGTGTTGTCGACAACGATGAAGTTTGTCGTGCTGTCGAAATCGCCTGCGGGAATGCGCTCGACGACGAAGTTGCGCACGCGCTTTTCGTAGAGTTGTCCGATGTAGTTGTGTCCGTCGTTACTCTTGGTCTGAAGGGCAAAGAATAGCGATTTTTCGGGATAAACGAGGCTTCGAGAGTCGGTCAGGAGGGTGTCGATGGTTGCATCGGTCAGTCCTTGCGTCGATGCACCGAGAATGTTTGCTATTTCTAATATTGAATAATTCATCTCTGAGAAAGTTTCTTTTCAAGTTCGACAATGGCGTTGTTGAGGCGAGCAATGTCGTCGGCATTGTCGGTCATAGGTCGATGGTTGCGCAGTCGCCAAAGTTTGAGGCATTCTTCCGAACGGCGGATAGTCGGCTCCGACAAGTGGGTTTCGGCGAAGCGCTCGTAGACGTATTCTACGGCTTGATCCGAGGGATGAAGCATATCGGCGGCGTAGAATCGGTAGTCGCGAAGTTCGTCGAGCAGAATCTCGTATGAGGGGAAGTATTCGCAGCCGTCGACTGTCTCTGCCAGTTCGTTGCAGACAAGTCGCAGCGTGGATTTGCTGAGGCTGTTTCCGGCGAGTCCGTCGCTGAGATGTCGTATGGGGCTTACCGTGAAGATGAAGCGTAGGTCGGGGAAACGGCTGCGCAGAGTGGCGATGGTCTGATGCCAGCGTCGGACGGTCTCTTCGTAGTTGATAAGTATGCGTCGGAAGTTCGACTGCGGAAGTTTGTGGCAATTGGCAACGACGCGACCGCCCGAGTAGTAGACATATGCCGTGCCGAAGGTAATAATCATCACGGTGGTGCTTCGGAGTGCCTCTTTGGCGGCGATGAGCGAGTCGTTGATGCCGGTGAGAGTGCGATCGATGTCGGCGCCGGAGAATCGGCTGTGGTGGTCGAAACTGTGCCACGTGCCGCGACTCTCGAACAGGTCGTCTGCCGAGTAGCGGTCTTTGTTAAGCAGGATGTCGATGGCGCGGTCGATGCTCAGCGGGTTGTAGAGCGTGCCGAAAGGGTTGACGCACACGTCGAACAGCCGTCGACGGAGTTGCTCGCCTACGTTGTCGGTAAAGCACGACCCCAAGAGCATTATCTTGTCGTCATAATCTATGGAAATGCCTTTAGGTATGTCTACTGTGGTCATCAATTTCATAACTCTCGCTTTTGATAGTGCAAAATTACACAATACCGCTCAATTTAGAAACCTGTGGAGGTGGTTTTTTGAGTGGATGAGAGGATGAGTTTATGAGTGCTTTGACTTGAAATTTGCTTTTTCGTTTGATTCTTATTACTTTTGTCAACAAGGCAGACTGTCAAGGGCCGAAATATCAGCGAATTAGATTGGTTTGCCTCGAACTTGTAATAATTTTGAAAATTTTTAATGTATGAAAACTTCCAAAACTACTGCAGTGATTATGTGTTTGTTGGTTGCGGCAATGGCGTTTGCACCGCCGACGAATGCGCAATTTCTCAACAAGCTGTCGAAGGGACTCGAGAAAGTGAATAAGGGTCTCGACAAGGCTGAAAAGGCGCTCAGCGGCGACAAGAGTAAGTCGATCACGACCACAACAAAACAGCCTGCCACGACTGCGCCGAAGGTGCAAAGCGACCGACAGAATGCGCCGAAGGAGCAACCGAAGTCGGTAGCCAACTCGGAAGCTGTTGAAGCCAAAGACATGATTGTCCGTCCGCATCTGACAACGGAAACGCGCTTCATCTGCAAACAAGTTGCCTTAAACACGCTTGAAAACAACCCGGTGAGTGAGGGCATCTTCGCACTTCCGGAGTATAATCCCGACCTCGGTTATGGTATGTTCTACGGCTTTTGGACCATCGACGGCAAGTGCTTGTTCGAGCCGCGCTATCAGCAGTTGGGCGACCGTCCGGTGTTCGACAGCGGTGCCGCGGTCGTCAAGGGGCTGAAGAACGACAAAGGCGTGCAACTTGCCACGATACTCTATGCCGACGGCTCGGTGCGCGAGTTGCCGGAGAGTTATAAGAAGGTGTCGCAGTTTCGCGACGGTATAGCCACTGTCGAAACGGGCGGCTGGAACGTAAAAACTCCCGAAACTTTCTGTATCGACACTCAAGGCAAGCGCGTGTGGCCGACGCTCGGTCCGGGCAGCATCATGGAAGTGGGCTATCTTCGCGACGGACTGCGCCGCGTGAAGGTGCGCACAGAGCAGGAACGATTCCGCTATGTGACGCGTTGGGGCTTTATCAATAATTTCGGCAAATGGGTCATCAAGCCCACGCTGAAAGAGGTGCGCGAGTTTAAGAACGGCTATGCGTTGGTGATTGACGAGGCTGATAAGCTGAAGTTTATCGACACCAAAGGCGCTACGGTCTGCGAGATTCCCGGCGGCGCCGTTACTCTGCAATATGCTAAAGAAATCAGCGATATCTCCGACGGCTACTTCGTCAACAAATCGGTGTTCTACGACCTGACAGGCAAAGAGCAAAAGCGCTACTATAAGGCTACGGGCTTCAACAATGGCTATGCTTTCGTGCGCGACGGTTTCAACGAGCCGATTTACGTCATCAACACTCGTTTCGAGCCGGTGCGCACGCTCTACGGCGTCGACTTGCAAAGCACACGGACTTTGTTGGGCGTCAACAATCCGTTGTTCGGCAAGGCAGGCGTAGGAACTATCGACCGCCGAAATGTGGTCACACCGCGCGGCGATATGCTAATCATCGGCAACAGCTGGCCTGAAATCATCGGCGATTTCTTCCCGGACGAGTATGCGCCTTGTCAGGCTGTGTTGAAAGACGTGGGTGCGAAAGTTAAATATGAATATCTTGGCTATATCAATCGCAAAGGCGAGTTTGAGGTTGTCTTCTCCGACGTCAAGGCGGCGCGCGGACCGTTTGTGGGACCGTTCCCGATAAATGACCCCAACGATTCGATTCCAGAAGGAGGACCGTGGCCTCCGCTACCTCCCGGCGATACTATTCCTAAAGGTCCGAAGAATGTCGTCACTTCGAAATATTGCGTGCGCGTTATTGCAAGTCCTTATGAAGGCGGTAAGGTTGTCGGCGGCGGCGAATTCAAGTATGGCGACACTATTACCGTAGGCGCAAAGGCTAACGAAGGCTGGCACATCTCCGACGTGGTTTGCAGCAACCGATTTGCGAAAACGTCGAAAATCAACAAGTTCGTGGTTCGCGGCGATATGGACATTACGGTCTATTTCCTTAAAGACGATGACGTTACGCCGGTACGGTCCGGCACTTATTCGGGCGATATGGCTCTGAAATTCATCGATAATCTTACGCAGTCGGCAATCTCCGTGCCTGTCTACCTCGAAACGTCGGCAACGTCGGCTGTCGAATCCCCCTACGGAAAGGACTCGCAAGGCTTCTTGGCTGTGATGATAAATCCCGACGAGACGTATGTCTGCGAGTCGCCGACGCGGTCGACCGTTAAGGGCAATGTGGTATTCTCGTTGAACGCATTCTTCGTGCCGATGAAGGTCAAGGGCGTGATGGAAGACGCCGGCAAGACGTATATGTTGCTCGATGGCGGTGAGGTGAAAATCAACAATCTGAAATTGCTTTCTTCGGGCGCACAATCGGCTGATGTGAGTGCTTTTGAGTCGGTGATGGTCAATCTGATGCTGATGTTCGACGGCGTGGATGTCGCTCTCTCGGGAGCGTCCTATCGCGTGGAAATGCTCGACGTCGATTCGTCGACCGGTGCCTTTACGTTCGGCATGCTCCAGCGCAAGGATACGCAGCGTGGCTGGATTGCCGCGGGCTCTGACGTGTTTGCACAAGTCGACCGCAGATTCTTCTCGACAACTGTCGACTACGGCATCCCTGCCGACTACTTCAAGGGCATTCGTATGACCCCGTCGGCGAAGCGCAGCGACGTACTCTGGCAACCCACTGCCGGATTCTTTGAAAATAATCCGACTATGGCGGAGTCGTTCGCTGCCGAATTGGGTAAGAACTTCCGTGCGTTCCGGTCGGAGTGTGACTTGCTTAAAGGCGTGACATTCAGAGATTTCGCCGACGCCTACGAGCGTGTCCTGAAAATGAAATAACCCTCGTTCAGGAGGTATAAATGAGAAAGAGGATGAAGCCGAAGTTTCATCCTCTTTCTCATTATCAACCCAAATTCAAAATTATGATAAACTATCTTTTTAGTGTATGCTTGTCAGAGTAGGAGTGATAGGCTCGATGTCGGCTTTAGCGTTTTCGTACTCCACTTCTACGTATTTTGTGCCGCTTTGATAAGGCACTTTGATGATGAAGCCCTTGAGGCTCGGCTCTTCGGCAAGGATTTTTGTTACGTCGAACGACATCATTCCGTTATAGTTCTCAAGCGCATAGTCGCTGTTTGCGTTGTGGCGAAGTTCGAGATATTTGTAGCCTTCCTTCTCTTGCTCCGGCTCGTCGACGGTCACAAGATTGACTGTGTGTGTGATGTTGCCGGTTGCTTGGATTTGGAACTGGATGTCGATATATTTGTCGCCTGACCAAGCGTAAAGCAGGTTAATCCTGTCATTTCCAAGTTCTTCGGCGTTTTCCGGAGTGAGATGTGTGGGCTCTTTGACTGTCAACGGAATGCATTGATAGATGCGAATGTTATATTGGTAGGTAGAGCCTTTGGGGTTTTCGCTCTCGATGAGGAAAGCACAATAGACACGGCTACCTGCTTCTATCTTGTTGTTGACAAGGTCGGAATAGTTAGATACATAGAGTTTGTTGCCTTTAAAAGTGTCGATGTAGTAGGTTGCATCGTCGACTTTTACCAAGTTGCCGATGGTTGTACCTGTCCAAGTGTTGCCGGGATTGTCATCATCGTTGCAGGCTGTCATGAACGTCAGCGCTGCAAGAATCATAAATAGTTTCAGTGAAAGTAGTTTCTTCATTGTCTTTTCATTTTTAATGTTCTGCTTTGTAAACAAACGAAATGGCAAAATACTGCACAAGAAAGAAATTTTTTTGTGTTAAAAATATTTTATTGGTCGAGATGCAGTATTTTTGCAAATCCTTAGTTTAATAGACAAATCAGTGATGACCGAAAAAGAAATAAGTGCAGGATGTCAGCGCGCCGATGCTCGTGCTCGAGAGATGCTCTACACGCGCTATAGCGGTAGGCTTCTCGCAACGGCTATGCGTTATATGGGCAGCCGTGAGGAGGCTGAAGACGTGCTCCACGATGCATTTATTACGGCATATCGGTCGTTCGACAAGTTTGACTATCGCGGCGAGGGGTCGCTTGCGGCATGGCTTCAGCGCATCGTTGTCAACCGTTCGCTCGACGCTCTGCGCCTCCGACAAAAGTCGGTCTTGGAGCCGCTCGACGGCAACGGCGACGAGCCGGAGGTCGACGCCGACGATGTCGACACGATACCTCGGGATGAACTGCTCCGACTCGTGGCGAGTCTCCCCGACGGCTATCGCACGGTGATTAATATGTATGCCTTCGACGGACTCAGCCATAAGGAGATTGCCGAACGTCTCGGCATCAGCGAGAAAACGTCGTCGTCGCAGTTCTTCCGGGCTAAGAAGTTGCTCGCCAAGATGATTAATGATTATTTAACAAAAACTGAGAGATAAATGAAAGACGAATGGTTGGATAGAGTCAAAGACCGCCTCGACGACTGCCACTTGGAGCCGAGCGATGCCCTTTGGTCGAGCATCAAGCGCGACATGCCTGTGGCGCCTGTGCGCCGTCGACAGCGGTTTCTTTACCTTCGTTATTCTTCCGTAGCTGCGGCAGTGGCTATAGTCGCCGTAGCGGGGTGGCTGATGTGGGATAGGTTGGATGTGGTCGAATGCGCTCCCGGAGTGGCACCGAAAAACTGTTCTGTTCGAGCCGGCGGCTCTTCGGATGTCAGCCGCGAGATGTCGGCAGCCAACGATGCTTCCCGACGCACCGTCGCGCACGTTGCATCTGTCTCGTCGGCGTCGGTATTTAGCCGGAGTATTGCCGATGGCGGCGATGTGTCGGTGCTCGACGTCGAACCGACTCCTGAATGCACTACCGACGAAAATGCTGCAGTTTCGGCTTCGGCGCGTGCCGATTCTGTTGCCGAGCAAAATAACGCAGCGGCGCAAAAGTCGGTAGGCGAGAGTTCGGTGGTGGTTCGCCGCGGTAGCGAAACCACGCCGACAAGGCGCACTGACGTCGAGAACTATCGTCGGGCACAAAACCGCAGCGGTTGGAGCTTTGCCCTCGCTGTGGCAAACGGCTTTTCCGGCGCCGGTAGTTCGCAGAGCGGATTCGTTCCGATGGCGAATGCAGCGCCCGCCGTGGGATTCTTTTCCGATATGTCGCCCGACCGGCTGGACTTTAATAATACTTACGTGTCGATGATGTCGAATAACATCAGCGAACAGACAAAGACCGACATCGAATACGACTTCCCCATGACCTATGCTGCGATGTTCCGCTATCGCATTACCGACAAGTGGGCTGTCGACGCAGGTGTTTCGTTCGCCGTGCTGGGCTCGTCGTGGAAGTCGGGCTCGTCGGATTCACACTACCGCATTCGCCAAAAGGTCTATAATATCGGCATCCCTGTTTCCGCATCGTTTACTTTCCTCGACACGCGCTTTGTGACGATGTATGCCACAGCGGGCGGCGCTGTAGAGAAGGCTGTCGACGGCAGCGAAACAACGGTGGTAAGGTCCGGTTCGGGGGATATGAAATCGGTTAAAAACGACCTCGAAGAGAAGCCGTGGCAGTATTCGGTCAATGCCGGCATCGGCTTGCAGTTTAACATTACGAATAAATGCGGCATCTTCGCCGAACCGAGAATTACTCGCCATCTTGAGTCGTCCGACTTACCGCTCCGCAAGCACGACACGGAGTTTAATCTCGGCATCGGACTCCGCTTGTCGTATTAGATATCAGACTCTTAAACAAAAAACTGCATATATAAACGAAAGAAACCGCCTGACAATCGTTAGACGGCTTCTTCCGTTTGGTGCGCAAATCCGAGTGCTGCCTATCATTCCGAAAAATTTGGAACAGATATTATTCAGGTTTTATTTGACTTTTTCTTTTTCTGAGTCTACTTATTATCAAAGAGGGAAAATGTAGCCTCAAGAGAACACAAGACTACATTTTGACACATTGGAAAATAAAAGGTTAATTAGAGTCGGTTTTGATAATTCAAGGTGGCGCAAATAAGAAAAATCAAGTTTTTTCTATTTACTTGATGGACTTACAGAAATTTTGATTATCTTTGGCTCGTCAAATGCCTGTTTAAGGATTTGACAGACATATTAGATAGCGCATTTTCGCTTTTCTGAACTTGTGAACTTGGACACTTCACTTATAGGCTTATGCCGATTGCTATATC